>JASFTA010000349.1:0-3689 GCA_050114115.1 Desulfobacterales bacterium
CCAGGAAAGTGGAAGCAATCAGGTTGTGCAGCAACAACACCAGCCACACGCCCAGCAAAACGTACCAAATTGAAAAACGATGTTGTTTTTTCATTGTATGACCTTTCCAAAAGCGATGCCCATCAATCTCGTCAAACCATCGCGCATGAATTGTTCAGTGGTGACTTAAAACCCCGTCCGAGGCCCAGCGCTGACATTGTAGTGATCCGGCCGGTGGGCCGATATTGTCGCTGTCGCGACAGGTCATCGGCACCATGGGCAATTCGTCGCTGCGGCACCTCTCCGTGTGTTCATCCGGATCGGCGGTGGTTGATTTCGCGGATGCCGCTTGCGGCCCCAAAGCGACGGGGATGGCCTCGTTGATGTGGTCGGCCGTCACGAACGACATGCTGCGGCGCACCTCTTCGGGTAAATCATCGATATCAGATCGGTTGCGTTCGGGCAGAATGACGGTTTTCAACCCGGCCCGGTGAGCAGCCAGCACCTTCATTTTGATCCCCCCCACCGGCAGTACGCGGCCGCGCAGCGTAATCTCGCCCGTGATGCCCACATCACTGCGCACCGGCTTGTTGCTGAACAGGCTGATCAGCGCCATCGTCATGGCCACGCCGGCCGAAGGTCCGTCCTTGGGCAGCGCACCCGCCGGCACATGCAGGTGTACATCGATTTTGTCAAAGGCGGTGGGATCGATCTGCAGCGTTTCGGCCTGGGAGCGCAGGTAGGAATAGGCAATCTCGGCACTTTCCCGCATGACGTCTCCAAGCTGTCCGGTTAGGTTCAGGCGCCCGCCGCCGGGCATTTTCGACGCCTCGATGTAAAGGATGTCACCGCCGACGGATGTAACGGCCAGGCCGGTGGCAATACCGGGGATGTCAATGGCCTCCGAGTGCGTGGCCTCGAAACGCTCCTTTTTGAGATAGGTGCGGACCATTTTGGCAGTGATGACCACATGGGGCCAGCCGTTTTCATTGAGCTGGACAATGCCCTTGCGACATACGGCCGCAATATGTCTTTCCAGATTGCGGACACCGGCCTCGCGGGTGTAGTCCTGAATAATTTTGATGATGGCATCGTCGATAAAGGTGACTTCGTCATCGCGCAGGTGATGGGCCCCGAGCTGACGAGGGATCAAATGCCGCTTGGCGATCTGCAGTTTCTCGAGTTCGGTGTAGCCGTCGAGGGTTACGATCTCCATGCGGTCGCGCAGCGGTCCCGGAATCGTGTCGAGCTGGTTGGCCGTGGCAATGAAAATGACCTCGCTCAGGTCGAAGTCCACATCAAGGTAGTGATCGCGAAAAGCACCGTTTTGGGCCGGATCGAGCACTTCCAGAAGGGCACTGCTGGGATCACCGCGCCAGTCCTGACCGACCTTGTCGATTTCATCCAGCATGAAGACAGGATTGCGTGTCCCTGCGCGCTTGATCGCCTGGATGATGCGCCCGGGCATGGCGCCGATATAGGTCCGTCGGTGACCGCGGATTTCAGCTTCATCACGGACGCCCCCCAAACTCATGCGCGTAAAGGCGCGGCCCAGTGCGCGGGCGACGCTGCGTCCCAAACTGGTTTTACCCACCCCCGGCGGGCCGGCGAGGCAGAGAATGACGCCCATGGCTTGGCGGTTGTTATCCTTCGGGGGGCTGGTGTCGCGGTTTCGCATCAGCCGTCTTACCGCCAGAAATTCGATCAGGCGCTCCTTGACCTCCTCCAGCCCGAAGTGATCTTCCTCCAAAATGCGTCGGGCCGCGGCGATATCGGTGTTGTCGTCGCTGGCGTGCGTCCAGGGGAGATCGATCAACCATTCGAGGTAATTCTTGATCAGGGGATATTCGGCTGACTGGGGTGACATATTCTGCAATCGCTCAAGTTCACGCTGGGCCTCCTTGCGGGCTTCCGCTGGCAATTCCGCGTTTTGGAGACGCGCTTCGAAATCATCAGCCTCCGCGCTTTCATCTTCATCTTCACCGAGTTCTTTCTTGATAGCGTCCAACTGCTGTCGGAGAACATATTCGCGCTGGGATCGGTTCATCTTTTCCTTGACCTCGGTTTGAATCTTCTGGCCGATGCTGAGCATCTCCTCTTCACGCGCCAGATGTTCGAGCAGTCTTTTCAGCTTCGCGTTGACACTATCGATCTCGAGCAATGCTTGCCGCTTCTCCGTTGAAAGTTTGATATTGAAAGCCGTAACATAAGCGAGCTGAAGCGGATCCTCGATTCGGGACACCGCATTGCCCATTTCGTTGGGCGCATCCGGCGTCATCTCCAGAACCGTCTTGAAGCTTTTTTGCAGGTGGCCCAGCAGCGCCGCCGTCTCGAGGCCCGTTTCTACAATTTCAGGCGCCTGTACAATGCGGGCCTTGAGGTAGGGGCCGCCCGTTTCCCAGGCTGATACCCGAAAACGGCTAAGCGCGTTCAGCAGAATGACCCAGATGCCATCCTTGTTTTTTTTGGCATGCACAATTTTGGCGATGGTACCAACCTCGTAGAGCTGACCCGGCGCTGGATCATCGGCCTCTTCATCCTTGACCGTCAGCAGGCCGATATGGCCATCGCCGTTGACCGCATCGCCGATCAGTTCGGCCGACTCGAGTGAAACCATGAAGGGCAGCGTCATATGGGGGTAGGCCACCAGTCCCCTAACGGGCAGAATAGGAATGATGACGCTATTGGAGGGACTCAGATCGGCGGCATTGATCACAGCGTTTTCATCCGACTTCCTTGTATTTGTACTTTCATTCATTCTGGCACCTCTTGTAATGTTCAGAATAGATAAGAACAATATATTTGAAAATTTATTTAAACAGAATCTAAACATATTGTTGACATTTGCAATATTTTTTTTTAAATTATCGGCATGAAAACAAACAAAATACATCCCATCAAATTTGTCGCCGCCCAAACAGGATTGAAGGCCCACAACATCAGAAGCTGGGAGGAGCGCTACCGCGCGGTTTCACCTAAGCGCACCGCCACCAATCGAAGGCTGTATTCAGACGACGATATTCGGCGCTTGGCGTTGCTCAAAACGGCCGTGGAATTCGGCCACACGATTTCTTCTGTGGCCCAGCTCAGCGATAACCAACTCCTGGGTGTCATCCAGCGTAATCGGGAACGTTCACGTTCGCCGGGAGATCGCCCAACGGAGGATCCGTCATCTCCTACGCGCATGCCCGATGAGCGCTACGATAGGGTCATCCAGGATGCCCTGTCACACGTTGTCAGGCTGGACTCGCTTGCCTTGGAATCGGTCTTGAGCGATGCCGCCGTGGGCATGCCCCGGCATGCTTTCCTGAAGGGGGTGATTGTGCCGCTCTTTGAGGAAATCGGATTACTGTGGCGGAATGGACAGTTGAAGATTATCAACGAGCACATGGCATCGGTGATTGTGCGGGCGATGCTGTGGGAGATGCTCCGCAGCGTGAATTTATCCACTTCGGCGCCGCGAATCTTGATAGCAACGCCCGCGGGGCACTGGCATGAATTCGGCGCTCTGGCCTGCGCGCTGGTCGCCTCGGAATCGGGATGGCAGCCTTACTATTTCGGTCCCAATCTGCCATCCGAGGAGATCGTTTATGCCGCCCGCAAAGTCAATGCGAATGCACTGGCACTCAGCATCTGCCATCTGCTAAACCATCACAAGCTTATTGGTGAATTGAAAAGAATCCGTCGCTTGAGCGAGGACAAGCTTCCTA
>JASFTA010000350.1:0-3688 GCA_050114115.1 Desulfobacterales bacterium
CGGTTCGGGTCACAGGATCGAGCAGTCGTTGGTGGATCTGGGTAACAACCTGGGGCAATCCCCCCTTCGAGCCACACCCCTAAGGTATTGTTACAATGCCGGGACCCAAAAAAAGTTCGGCGTAAAACAGCTCCACTTGCTATTTCACTCTGAAAGGTTGCGGGATACATACAGCAGCCTATCCAATGTGCTGATGGACGAATCGCTTGGTATCCCTGTGCCCTACCATCCGTTCCTGGTTTTTATTGATACGAACCCGAAATGGCCCGATGATCCGCGATCTCCCGATGGGGTTACCCCTCTGGTGAGAATCGAGGAAAAGACCGTTTTGGGATTCCAGCCGCTCCAGATCGAGGGCGCCGCCGAGAACGATAAAGGCCTCAACTTCGTCACGACGGTTGTCGCTTCGTTCGCTGGCAAATCACGCTGGAACACGATCTGGATGGCACCCCGTAGCGTCGCCCCAGACGCGGTGTTGCGCTTCCGAGTTAAGGGAACCAGCGGACGCACATTTGTCTCGCCCGAATTTACTTTAAATACGGCCCGTGCGAACTGGGGATTTGTGGGGCTTGTTGACTGAGTCTATCCCCAACCCATTTATCTGTTATGGTTATAGATGCCGGGCACCTATAAAGTCGGCCCACATGTGCTGGATAAATTTCGTTGTCGCCTACCGAATGAGTCTTAAGTTATAAACACTGAGTCTATCAAATTTGGCAAAAAAGGTGCGTTCACTTCCCGACAGGAGGCCGGCATGCAAAAAGAGGTTTTGATAGCGGTCGATGACTCCCCGCCCTCGCGCCAGGCGATCAATTACATGGCCAAGTTATCGGCGGTGGTTGGGACTTTAAGATGCACCCTCGTTCACGTTCAGCCAGCCATCTCCGAGTTTTTAGTGGCGGAAGCGGCTAAAGACCCTCAATCGCATCAGGCCCTGGAACACTTGCAGGCGGCCCACGCGGAAGCCTCCCAGCTCATTCTAAAGCGCCGGCGCCAGGACCTGATCGAGCTGGATATCCCCGAGGCCGCCATCGCCACAGAAAGCCTGCCTTGCCGGGAAGGGGTGGCCAAAACACTCCTGGACCGTGGCCACGATCACAGTGTCCATGCCATCGTGACCGGTCGCCGTGATCTTTCCGCCTTGCAGAAGCCGTTCATGGGGCGCGTCACCGCCGACCTGGTCGAAAATTCGACCTTCCTGCCCATCTGGATTGTGGACGGCGAGGTCCAATCCCGGCGCCTGATGGTGGCGGTGGATGGCTCCGAGAGCGCCATGCGGGCCATCGACCATCTCTGTTCTATTTTCGAAGGCAATCGCGAGGTTAAATTCCATCTTCTGCACGTCATTCCCCGCCTGGTGGAATCATGCGGCGTCGATTTCGGCGAAGGCCGCGATCGCCTTGAAATGGTTGGCCGACGCGGGGCCCATCACTGCATCGACCATTTTTACACGAAAACCCTGGCCCGGTTCGAAGCCGCCGGCATCGGCAAAGACCAGATCGAAACCCAGATTCTGGAGAAAAAATTGAACCCTGGCAAGGCCATCATCCAGACGGCCAGTGAGGGGCGTTTCGGCACGCTTGTCATCGGACGTCGCGGCATCAATCAGTCTTTCTTTACCGGCAGCGTCTCTCGCTATGTCATCAACCGGGCCGAGGACATGGCGCTCTGGCTGGTCACCTGATCGTGGACCGTCTGAGCATTCGGGCGGGCGTTGCCCAAGGGGAAATATAGCCCAAACGGTTTCCGGCAACGCACGCGCGTAAAGTGCCAATGCATTCGGGTAAAGTTTGTTTGATTTTGGTGAGCATTGGCCTTGCCGCAGGCCCGCATTGAAAATCACCCCCAGCCTAACACCGATTTAGCTTTAGATTAACGCTGCGCTAACATGCAGCCGCCTATCTACGGGATTGATATAAACAGCGATCATTCGTAAAAGGAACCCCATGAGCAAAGCCAAGATCCTGGTGGTTGACGATGAAGAGGACATTCTGGAGCTGGTACGCCATCACCTGAAGCGGGAAGGCTACGAGGTCCGGTGTGCCGCGAGCGGGGAGCAGGCCCTTCAGTCCGCCACGGCGGAGTCGGTGGATTTGATCATTCTGGATTTGATGCTGCCCGGCATCGATGGTCTCGAAGTGGCCCGCCGGTTGAAAAACGATACCCGCACCCAGCACATCCCCATCCTCATGCTGACGGCCAAGGGTGAAGAATCCGATGTCGTCACGGGCCTGGAACTGGGGGCCGACGATTACGTCACCAAACCCTTCAGCCCACGCATCCTGATTGCCCGGGCCCGCGCCAGCATCCGTCGTCAGCTCAAGGAAGCCCCCGATGAGATGGCGGTTATCCAGGTTCACGAAATTGAAATCCACCCGGGAAGGCGCACGGTTCACATCAGCGGGCAGGCCGTCAATCTGACCTACACCGAATTCCAGGTGCTGAGCATCCTGGCGCGGCGGCCGGGGTGGGTCTTTACACGCTCGCAGATTGTGGATATGGTTCGCGGCGACGACTATCCCGTGACGGACCGCTCCGTGGATGTGCAGATCGTTGGGCTGCGCAAGAAGCTCGGCGATTGCGGCCGCTATATCGAAACCGTTCGCGGTGTGGGCTACCGTTTCAAAGAAGCCTCATGAAGAAAAAAAAACGTCTCGTCTGGCAGATCTTCCCCTTTTTTTTCCTCATCACCTTGGCCTCCTTGGCCGTGGCCATCTGGTTTGCCTCCCATGCCCTGAATCACTTCTTTCTGCAACAGACCGCACTCGACCTCAAGGCGCGCATTGCCCTGCTGCAACGCCAGGTCGCCCCCTATTTGCAACATCGGCAATTTGAGCGGATTGAACAAATCTGCAACGACGCCGGCCAGCGGACCGGCACCCGTTTCACCGTCATTTTGCCGGACGGCAGGGTCGTGGGCGATTCGCGCGAAAACCCGGCGCACATGGACAACCATGCCGGTCGGCCCGAGATTCGCGAGGCCATGACCGAAGGTTACGGTCAGTCGATGCGTTACAGCAAAACCCTGGACCGCCGCCTGATGTACGTTGCCCAAACGATCCACAATGGAGAGCGCCTGGAGGCGGTGATCCGCGCGGCCCTGCCGGTGGTCTTCCTGGACGAGCAGAAAAGGGCCATCCAATGGCGGATGGCCACCGGGGGGCTGGCGATTGCGGTTCTGGTGGGGCTGATCAGCCTCCTGGCCGCGCGTAAAATCAGTCGCCCCATCGAAGAGCTGCGCATCGGGGCCGATGTTTTTTCAAGCGGCAATCTGACGCACAAACTGGCCATTCCGGACACCGAGGAATTGGCCAGTCTGGCCGAGGCCATGAACCAGATGTCCGACCAACTCGACCGTCGGATCAAAACCATCACCGATCAGCGCAACGAACTGGAAACGGTCCTGGGCAGCATGCACGAAGGCGTCGTGGCCATCAATCGGCATGAGGCCATCATCAGCATGAACAGTGCCGCCGCCGCCATGTTCGAGTGCGAACGCGAAAAAGCCCAGGGGCGCAGCGTTCAGGAGGTCGTCCGCAACTTAGAACTCCAGACCTTTGTCCGGCAGGCGCTGGCGGCGGATGACGAGCAGCAAAGCGATGTCACCCTGTATACCCCCGGCGAAACCATCCTCTTTATCCGCAGCTCGCCGATTCGGGATAACGGGGAGCGGCGCATCGGCACCCTC
>JASFTA010000351.1:0-3669 GCA_050114115.1 Desulfobacterales bacterium
TTGGGGCGATTATTATCTCGTCGAAATCCTGGATCCGGAGACCCTGAAACCGGTACCGGAAGGCGAGTGGGGCGAAATGGTCGTGACGACCCTTCAGAAAGAAGCCGTTCCGCTCATCCGCTACCGCACCCGTGACATCACCCGCATCATACCGGGCGCCTGCTCCTGCGGCAGCCTCATGCCCCGGCATTCACGCATCATGGGCCGCACGGATGACATGTTCATCTTTCGCGCGGTGAACATCTATCCTTCGCACATCGACAAGATTCTTTCCGAGATTCCGGAACTGGGTTCGGAATACCAGATTCACCTGAGCCGCGACACCGCCGAGCGGGGCGTCATGCGAATCATCGTCGAAATCGATCAAGCGGGGGACCTGCGCCAGGCCGACGCACTGGCCTCCCGGCTGATAAAGAAGATAAAGCGCGAACTCATGGTCACGCCGGAAGTGAAGGTCGTCGCCTACGGCGATCTGCCGCGTTCGGAGCGCAAAAGCCAGCGGGTGTTCGACACCCGCATTCAGGATCCCATTATTTAGCAGGCTCTTGGAAGCAGAGGGGCGATGGGCATGACCAATGTGATCAGGATCCCGTTCGAGGAACTGAGCCCCGAGGCACTTCAGGGACTAGTGGAGGAGTACGTCAGCCGTGAGGGCACGGATTATGGCCATACCACGTATTCACTGGCGCAAAAAGTGGCGGCGGTTAAACGCCAGCTCGAGACGGGCCGGGCGGTGATTGTTTTCGACCCGGTCAGTGGCACCGGCAATATCGTTCCGCGGCAGGATTTGTCGCCGGATAGCCGGTTGAAATAACCGCCGGCAACAGTCGCGGTTCACCGAGAATCGCGAGGGATGTTCACTGCGGCGGATCCAACGCGGGGAGTAAATGGAACCTTTCGATATTGTTCGCAATCCTCTTGCGGAAGGCCCCTGCCTGATCGAAGCCGGCGCCGGAACCGGAAAAACCTACGCCCTGACCTCTATTTTCCTGCGACTGCTGCTTGAAAAGCATATCCCCCCCGACCGCATTCTGATCGTTACCTTCACCACGGCGGCCACGGCGGAGTTGCGCGATCGTCTGCGACGCCAGTTGATGGCCGTCCGGCGTTTTATCGATGGCGAAGGCCCCTTGGATGACACCCTGCGGGAACTGGTCGAAAGGGCCGGACCGGCCGTTCGCAGCCGGGAGGCCGTGGTCATGGCCTTGCGTGAATTCGACCGCATCGCGATCTTTACGATCCACGGTTTCTGTCAGCGGTTGCTGACGGAAATGGCCTTTGAAACCGGCAGCCCGTTCACACTTGAGCTACAGGCCGACCCCTCAGCCTGGATACAGTCCGCGGCCGACGACTACTGGCGCGAGATCCTCCATGACGCGGTCCCCGAAATCGCCGCCTACGCACTCGATCGGCATCGCAGCCCCGAAAGCCTGGCCCGTCTTTACCAGCGCTTTCGCACACCGGACCTGCGCATTATTCCCGCCGTGCGCGAACGGCCCCGAATCGATGTCGATCGCTACCGCCAAGCATTCGCCCGGCTGCACCGCCAGTGGCCCGCCGTGCGGGATGAAATTGCCGTCCGTCTTGAAAGTCCGGCGTTGAAAGGCAACATTTACGGTTCACTGAAGCCTCCTTCCGGGGCGCCACCCGCGCTGACCAAACGGAAACAGAAAGTGGCCGCCTGGTGCCGTTTAGTGGATTTTTTTCTGCGTCGTGAGACCGCGGCCTTTCCGCCATCCCCGGCCTTGATCTATTTTTCGTCCGCCAAGATCGTCGCGGCGACGCGCAAAGGACAGTCACCACCGGCGCACCCTTTTTTCGATGACTGCCAGTCCTTCAACGACGCGGCCACTGACCTGCATGCATCCCTGGAAGAATGGGCCACGGCCTTTCGGTACGGTTTTTTTGCCTATGCCGACCGCAAGCTCGAACGCCTGAAGCAAGACCGCCAGACGATCTTCTACGATGACCTCCTGACGCGGACCGCCAAAGCCCTGGCGGACGATCGGGGCCGCCGTCTGGCGGCGGCCGTCCGCCTTCGTTATCGGGCCGCCCTTGTGGACGAATTCCAAGATACCGACAGTACCCAATATCAAATTTTCAAATCGCTCTTCGCTTGCGATGATCACATTCTGGTGATGATCGGCGATCCCAAACAGGCCATTTACGGTTTCCGCGGGGCCGATATTTTTTCCTATCTGGAGGCGTCCCGCCACGCCCGCCATCGATTCACCCTTTTTCATAACTGGCGTTCCCGGCCGGGACTGATTCGGGCGATCAACGCCCTTTTCGAAAACCATCCATGTCCATTTCTGATCCCCCAGATCGATTATCATCCGGCCGTTGCCGCGCGTGCGCAGGTCGAAAGCGGTCGCCGTGCTCAGGAGCAAACGGCGATGACCTTCTGGCTGCTGACCAACGACGGTGCCGACGACCACGGCAACGGCGGCCGCTTCACCAAAGCCCAGGCGACCGAAAAAATTCTGGCGGCGATCACCGGCGAAGTGGGCCGGCTGCTGCAAACGTCATCGGAGGATGCGCATGGGGCCGCAGGTTGCGCCGCCCGCGACATTGCCATTCTGGTGCGTACCAACCGTCAAGCCCGGCAGGTCAAGGCCTGCATGACGACGGCCGGAATTCCGGCGGTCATCCACAATGCTGGCAATGTATTCGGCACCCCGGAAGCCGATGAATTGGCGCATGTGCTGCGCGCGGTGGCGCAGCCCAACGATGAACGCCGGCTGAAAACCGCCCTGACCACGCTTCTTTTTGGATGGACAGGGGAGGATCTGGATTTCAGTGAACCGCCGCCGAGGTGGGCGGTCATCCTGGAGCGATTTTTGCGCTACCACGCCATCTGGCAGGATGTTGGTTTTTACCCTTTTTTCCGACGGATGCTGACCGAGAATAGCATTGCGGAGCGCCTCCTGCTTCTGACCGACGGCGAACGACGCCTGACCAATCTGCTTCATCTGGGGGAGTTGCTGAATCAGGCGGCCACCCAGCAGCGTACCGGTCTGCGGGGCACCCTGAAATGGATGGACGAGCAGCGCGCCGCGCTTTCCGGCAGCTTCGAGGAGCAGCAGCTCCGGATGGAGAGCGATGCTCAGGCCCTGACGATTCTGACCATTCATAAGAGCAAGGGGCTTGAGTTCCCGATTGTGTTCTGTCCCTTTTGCTGGGAATCCGATCCCGGTAGGCGGGATTGGCCCCTTTTCCACGATCCCGCGGCCGACATGCGCCGCACCATAGACATTGCGACCCCCGCCGCCGCCGACCATCAGCGATATGCGCAAACCGAGCGCCTGGCCGAGTCGCTGCGTTTGTTGTATGTGGCCGTGACCCGTGCCAAGGAGCGGTGCTTTCTGGTCTGGGGGGCCTTGCCTTCGGCGGAAAGTTCGGCCCTGACCTATCTGTTGGATCCTGGAGAACGAAGTGGCCGCGCGACCCGTTTTGATTCGGCATCCCATCGGTGGGTCAAGTCTGAGAAACCATACGACGATGAAGACGCCGCCGCAGCCCTGGATCGGCTGACCAAAGCCGCCGGTGGCCGCATCGCCGTTAGGCCTCTGCCTGAAGGGGCATCGGTTCGCCGCCGATTGGTGACCGCCGTAAACACTTTACGGGCGGAACGCGCCATGCGCCGGCGCTTTGACCCGCACTGGGCGA
>JASFTA010000352.1:0-3665 GCA_050114115.1 Desulfobacterales bacterium
AACGGGGCGGCTGAGCAAAGTTCCTTTCGGATGTGTGGCCTTTCTTGGCCTGGAAAAGCTTTTTACGAAACCGTCAAACCAGCGGCCGCAATTCAGGAACTGATCGCAACCACCTTCCGCCGCAGGGTTTTCCCTCCCGGCAGAGAATGGGTCTGTTCCACGACGCGCAAGCCCCCCCGGGCAAAATGTTTGATGCAGGCCGGATAGAGTATCCACTCTTCCTTGAGACCCTTGCTTTTGATGTCGTCGAGGCTGTCACCCGGAAGAATTTCAAAGGCCCGCTGGCCGATGATCGGTCCGCTGTCCTCCCCGTAATCGATGAAGTGCACGGTGCAACCGCCGAGTTTACAGCCGTAGCGGTAGGTGTCGCCATAGCCATCGGTTCCCGGAAATGCAGGCAGGAGCGCCGGATGAATGTTCATGATGCGCGGCTGGGTCGGATCCGTATTGACGCGATCAATGAAATAGGGCGTCAGGTTGCGCATGAAGCCGGCCAGAATCAACAGATCAAACCCGATGGGCTGCATGGCGGCCAACAGTTCGGCTTCGGCCGCCGCCCGGGTCTCCAGGAAAGCATCGATCTTGTCGGCGTCGGTCCCCGGGGGAAAAAGACGTGTCTTGGCACGCATTTCGTCCCGGTCGAAATCTTTTGGCAGCACAAACGATTCCCGCGCCTGACGATGGCGGCGGATGATGGCACCGTAATCGACGACGAACGACGGGATGCCGTGCCGGGCCGCCCGCTGAAGTCCTTTGGCCTGCGGATTGTCGCTGCCGACGAAAACCACCTGGCCGCCGGTCTGGCCGGCCTCGCAGGCGTCGATCACTGCTTGCAGATTCGTTCCGCCCCCGGAAATGAGGGCACCGATGCGTAGTGTGGGCGTCATGCTGATTCCTCCGGAATGGTGGGTGATGGGCCGAGAAGACGATGGCAGCCCAGGTGCGGCAAGTCCTCAAAACTGGTAACAGAAGCCGGACCACCTGTCAAACCGCCTCCGGCGCTCCGAAACGCGCTCATGTCGAGGCGCGGGAAGGCCGGGTCATGCGGCGGAAAGCTGCGGAAATCGCAACTATTCCTCGGTTGACAACAGTTGGGGCCGTGAATATAATCGAGGCTATTTTAAACCTGAAGAGAGGAATTCAACATGGCCGAAAACGTATTGGAAATCGACGACGCTCGTTTCGAAAGCGATGTGCTCAAGTCGGATACACCCGTAATGGTTGATTTCTGGGCGCCCTGGTGTGGTCCCTGTAAGGCCATCGGACCGCTGGTCAATGAACTGGCCACAACCTACGAGGGCAAAATCAAGTTCATGAAGTGCAATGTGGACGACAACCCCGTAACGCCCGGTAAATACGGTATCAAGGCCATACCGACCCTCATCTTCTTCAAGGATGGCAATGTTGTCGATCAGATTACCGGTATGGTGGCCAAAGCCAAACTGGAGGAGTCCCTCGGCAAGCTGGTTTAAGTAGCCGGCCCGTCGCCGAGCCGCCGGCCGCCCCCAGCAGGGGGCGCTACCGCGGCCGCGCCACCACCTTTTCTGGGCCGCCACGGCGCTCATTCGACTGCCCCTGAGGGCGATCATCCCCATGAAGCGTATCATCATCATCTCGATTCTCAGCTTCTTCCTGTCAGGCTGCGCCCTGTTTGAATTGTTCTGGGAAGATGAGGACGATGAAACCGCCCAGGCCCTGGCCTGGGACGGCATGGAGGACTACGAGTCCGGCGATTACGAAGGCGCCAAGGAGTCCTTCGAGAAGCTCAAAGATTGGTACCCTTACAGCGACTACGCCAAACTGGCCGAGCTCAAGATTGCCGACGCCAATTTTCAGCTGGGCAATTTCGAGGAAGCCATTTTCGCTTACGAAGAATTCGAGAACCTGCACCCGCGCAATGAGGCCATCCCCTATGTTATTTTCATGACCGGCATGTGTCACTTCAAGCAGATCGACACGCCGGACCGCGACCAGACGCCGGCCCGGAATGCGCTTGAAACCTTCAGCCGGCTGAACCGCGATTTCCCCAACGATCCCTATGCCGTCAAAGCCCAGGAACACATCAACGCCTGCCTGCGCAGCCTGGCCCAGAGTGAATTGTCCATCGGCCGCTTCTACTACAAATCCCGACATTACAAGGCGGCCCTGCGGCGATTTAAAAATGTTCTCACGCGCTATCCGGATGTGGGCATCCATCAGGATGCCCTCAAACTGATTGCCAGGACCGAAGCCTCGCTGGCGAAATCCAACCAGGCCGGCGAGAGCATCCTGCCGTTTTTCTAAGTCCGCCGATCATCCCATAAAAAGCTTTACATCCCCCGAAGGATAATATATGTTCCCTTGTTTCCTTGGGAGCAAATTCCGTGACGCCGTATCGGCGCAACCGGAGGCGTCGCTCCGGCAGGGGGGCCTTCGAGCCATTTGTCCGCCAAACGGACGGCAAGATTGAAATCGGATCCAGGTTCGATCGGTGAATTTATAAAGGGAAGAACGATGGCCAAGAAATGTGAAATCTGCGGCAAGAAACCGATGGTCGGCAACCATGTCAGCCACGCCCATAACGTCAACAAGCGTCGCTTCAACCCCAACCTGCAGTCGGTTCGCGCCCTGCAGGCCGGTCGCACCAAACGCATGGTGGTCTGCACCAGCTGCATCAAGTCCGGACACGTCGTCAAAGCCCCCTGACGGCCCGGGCGAGGACCGGGGCTGAAAAGCGCGGCGGCGCCGCAGACCTTGACGGCATCCGGCGCCGTATTGCTCGATCAGCGCACCCTTCCGATGGCACCCCGCCGGTGCCGCATCAGCGATTCAAACGTCGCACATCCTGGACCATGTGAATCTTGCGCAGCGATGCCAGCACGCGATCCAGATGCCCCGTGCCTGCCACGGCGAGGGTCAGATAGCTCTCGACCAATTCGTTGGCCTTGGTGGTCGTGTTCAGGCTGACGATGTTGGCATCATGTTTACTGATGCTGGTCGCAATATCGGCCAGCAGCCCCACGCGATCATAGGAAACGATCAAAATCTTGACCGGGTAGGTTTCGTTGGTCTCCTCGGTCCAGGCCACATCGATCTGTCGCTCCGGGCTCATCTTCAAGGCATTGACGCAATTGGCGCGATGCACCGTGACCCCATAGCCGCGCGTAATATAACCGACGATCGGATCCCCGGGCACCGGCTGGCAGCATTTGCCGAAACGGATCAGAATATCGTCCAGGCCTTTCACCAGAACCCCTGCCGAGGGTTTGCGCTTCTTCACCCGGCCGATCAGGCGATCGAGAATCGTTTCACGCGACTTTTCTTCCGCCGCCTCCTCCGGCTTGGGCATGAAGCGTCGCAAAACCTGCAGCGGCGTCGTCTTGCCGTACCCCACACTGGCAATCAAATCATCCACGGTCTTGAAGCCGAAATGCGCCACGACCTCATTCATCTGGTCTGACTTCATCAGGGTCGTGAAATTGAGGCGCTGCTTGCGAAAAGCCTTTTCACACATTTCACGCCCCAGGCTCAAACTGCGGTTTTTCTCCTGGATCTTGATCCACTGACGGATGCGGGAGCGGGCCTTGACCGTTTTGACGAATTTGAGCCAGTCCTTGCTCGGCCTATGGTTTTTGGAGGTGACGATATCCACCGTGTCGCCGGTTTCCAGCTCGTGACTCAGCGGA
>JASFTA010000353.1:0-3664 GCA_050114115.1 Desulfobacterales bacterium
GGCGGCGGCGCCGGATCAGGGGACGATCGCTCCGGGGTTTCCTCATAAACCTGCAGGGTGTCCAGTTGCGAATCGGGAATCTGACCGGGGTCGTCCACGAAATGAACCTGCCCGTTGGCATCCGTGAAGCGGTAGTATTCGGCGGTCGCCGGCAGGGCCAGCAACCCGACCAGGATTGCTGCGCCAATCACCAGCCGGCCGACGCTTCCCTCCGACTGCGCGGAATCGGATGCGTTTCTAAGTGGGCGCATCTAAAGGCTCCTTCTCCGCTGCCGTTTCCGGCTTTATCCCCTTGCCCTCGGAAGCCAAGACGACCGAATTGGCGTAGTAGCGCATGATATCCGCCACGGACGGATTCAGGCGATAGCGTCCGTCCTGCTCCTCGATAAAATGCCGCATGCACATCAAGTCGAGGGCCTTGGCCACATAATACGGCCGTCGGTCACGTCCCGGCTGGTAGACGTTGGCGCCGCGCGCGGCGATACGGTTCAGCAGTTTAACGGCCCGGCGTTCGATCTGGGTTGCCGTCATCCAGCTCTGCGGGTGGGCATCGAAGACGGCCGCCAGCATCGGCACCGGCAGGACCGGCACTTCGCGGCGAATGTCTTCCATCAGCACCCGGGCCAGCCCTGCCACGGCCTCGAACCGTTCGGGACGCGGCAAACGGCGGAAGTCGATGGCATGCTCCCGGCAGTAGTCCTTGACGGAAACCGGTTCCCCGAAATTGACACAGGCATAGCCGAACCGCTGCCAGCGGCTGATCAGCATCAACCAGAAACTTTTGAGGATAAACCGGACCGTGGTGCGCACGACGAACCAAAGGCTGCGTTTTTCCGCCCCTTGATCGAGGCTGCGCAGCAGGCTGCGATCTTCGATCACCCGGTCGTAGTTGATGCCCACCGGTATGAAGACCACGTCGCGGTCACGCTGCGGATCGAAGCTGCGCAGCATGTAGTCCAGAAAGCCCAGCTTGGGCTTACGCAACCGGCCGTCGCGGCTGAGACCGCCTTCCAGAAACACGGCCTGGCAGACGCCTTCGTGGGTGGCCATGTGAACGTAGCGCTCCAGCACGCTGCGGTAAAGCGGGTTGCCGGAGTTGCGCCGCACAAAAAAGGCCCCCATGGCCCGAATCAGGGTCTGCAGGGGCCAGATGCGGGCCCACTCGCCCACCGCGTAGGAAAGGGTGGTGCGCTCGGCCGCCAGAAAGGCCACCAGGACGTAGTCCATGTTGCTGCGATGGTTCATGGTAAACACGACCGTGGCGTCCTCCGGGACAGATTGGAGCGCCGCCTTGTGCGCCAGGCCGATGCGCACGTCATAGAGCAGATGGGCCACCTGCTTGGCGATCCAGTAGCCGATGCGAAAATAGATGTAGGCGTTGAAGGCCGGAACGATTTCGCGGGCATACTTGGCGACCTGGGCCTGGACCAGTTCAAGGGGTTCATTCTTCTCGCGGGCCAGTTTCCGGGCGTCTTCGATAATTTTGGGATCGTAGACCAGACGATCGATCAGCACCTGGCGTTTGGTCAGCTGAAAGGGGCGGATTTCGATTTGCAGCCGTTGGCCAATCTCATCCACCACACGGTTGATGCGCCGCCGCCAGAACCACCGCACGCTGGGCACGAAAAGGCGATCGAGCAGGGCCAACACGGCCAATGCCAGCATCAGGACAAACAGCCACCATGGCAATATGATTTCGGCGCCCGTGGGCATGCAGGTTCTCTCCCTTGCGTCCGTAAAAAAGCGCTCTCGAATTCGACATCCGGTTTACCCCCTTGGGCCGCTAGCCGGAAACACCGTGGGTCCGGGGTTGGCGGCGCTGGAGGGCTTGGAGGACGACGGGGCGTATCGATTCCGCCGACACGATGCCGCGAAACCGGATGTGATCGAGCTCCGGGAAGGCCTCACCATTATACAGCACAACCAGACCGTCCGCCAGAGGCGGATCCAGGTGGGGTTGCATCAGGGTGGCCGCCAAAAGATAATAGGTGGTCTGCCCGCCGGCCGAGCCCTGAAAAAAACTGCGCCAGGCGGTCTGCTGGGGGTCGTGCAGATTGACGGCCACCACCCTCAGCAGCCGATGGGGCAGGTCAATCGTGTCGATACCCAGCACCTCGATACGGATACTCCCGGTCGGCGTTTCCCGTCCATCGTTGAAGTAGGTGCGGTTCAACTGATCGGCGAGCTGCTGGATGGCTTCTCCCGGCCGCAGGGTCGGTTCAGCAGGCAGGCGGTGTCCCGCTGCCAGGTAATGACTATCATCGGGAATGAAGGTCAGCAGTTCCACCGCCCCCAAGGGGGCATCGGCGGCGCTGGGCGCAGGAGGGGGTGAGGCCGGGCAGCCGCACACAATTAGGGATAGGACCAGGAGCAGGCCGGTCCGGGCCAGGGTCAGGCCCGGCATGGAAACGGCCTGCCGTTTTCGCCGGAATTCGGGGCCGCGCCCGTGGAATCAATCCCGGAATTCGAGGAACAATTTTTCGTTGGTGCCGTCGATCTCGGGCTCATTATTCTTCCAGTCGTAAATCCGGCAGGCATTGCTTTGATCAGACGGGATGGAACAGCCGATAAAGGGCATCAGGGGGTCGCCGGCCGTTGACTTGAGGTTCAGCATCAGGGCCTGGGAACGGGGAAAGCGGTCGAACTCCAAAAGCTGGATAAAGAAGATGCTGGTCTGCCCGTCGAAGAAATCGCCTTTGGCGCGCAGTTCTTCGATGCGTGCCTTGAACTTGCGAAAAGCGACATCACCGTTGGGGGCCTCGATGATCAGGTCGAACTCGCCGTGCCGGCGGTCGCCCTCCTCGATTTCCTGCTGATTGGTCAGATAGTAGAATTTACCGATGAAAATCATCTTGGATCTCCTTGATCACCATAGGGTCGGCTGCGATTCATGACACAGGGCCAGAGTCGCCGCCGGCCACCCGCGGTCTAATCCCCGCATCATGAATGCCGACGGCGGTTTCTCTATTACCCCAACCGCAGCTGAACATCAACCGCTGCCCGGTTAAAATACGACGGGAGGCACCGGTTCGGGAATTGGGCGGTTGCAGTTACCCCATGATTCGCGTATGCTGGCTGTGTTCGACGCCTCGAACTGCCGCCATCAGGAATGAAAATGCCAAAATCCCCCTCTCTTGTCGCATTGCTGGTCATCCTGTGGATCTTCGGCTGCGCAACCCCGGTGGTGCATCATGCTGCGTTCGGTGAGATCGACCAGGACGACAGCGGCATTATCGAGTGGTACGAGTTCAAGGCCGCCTATCCCGACGCCAGCCCCAAATCTTTCTTTGAAGCCGATCTCGACAAAAACGGCGAGCTATCCCCCGAAGAGTGGGAAACCTACATGGAAGACTACCCACCGGAATAAATCCGACGCACGGCACCCTCCCCTTTGACCTTCCTGCGAATTTCATAAAACACGATCCACAGCCACTTCGAAAACCGATTGATGGGCTGGCCGCGACTAAAAAAAGGGCCCGTCTTTGATTCCGACCATAGCATTTGGTGCTCCACTCTGCGATGACATTATTACTTTGGCAACTAAACACGCAAAAAGTCGTCCTTCCGGCGAAAGCCGGAATCCAGAAAAACACTGGATGCCGGATACGTCATCCCGGACCTGATCCGGGACCGGCATGACGTGATTGGTATCTATTATTGCCGG
>JASFTA010000354.1:0-3662 GCA_050114115.1 Desulfobacterales bacterium
TTGCACTATGCGATAGAGACGGCATATAATTTCCCCTCGGCCATTGACGACTATACCGGAAGATTGGCGAGCGATTCATGGACCTCGACAACCTGATCGAAGAGTTTACCAAGCTCAAGAGCGAAAAGCTGGCCCTCGAGACCCAGGGCAAACTACTGGAGACTTTCATTCGCCTGGTACGCTCATCGTCCCACGAAAGCCGCATCAAGGCCACCTTGAAGAAGACCGTGGATCTGAGCATCGAGTTGACCGGCGCGGAGGACGGCAGCCTCTTTTTGCTCGACAATGCCGGCTGGGTGACGGACTGCATCCTGATGCGCGAATCCAAATCAGCGGCCGAACGGCGGCGGCTGATCGGCAAGGTGCTCGACCGGGGGCTGGCCGGCTGGGTCATTCAACACCGCCGGGCCGGCTTGATCGAAGACACCACCCGCGACCAGCGCTGGTACCAGATGAAAGACCAGCCCTATGTGGCCCGGTCGGCCCTGGCCGCGCCGATCCTCAAAGGGCGGGAACTTTTCGGCGTCCTCTCGCTGGTACATTCACAACCGGGCCGTTTCAGTGAAAATACCGCCTCGCTGATTCAGGCCACCGTGGACCACATCGCCATCGTGCTGGAAAATGCCCAGTTCTACTCCCGGCTTGAAAATGCCTATCAGTCCCTGGCCCAGGCCAAGGAGCAAATCGAAACCTATTCCCAGGCCCTGGCGGCCGAGCTGCGCAAAGGCCGCCGCATGCAGCGCAACTTCCTGCCGCGGAAGATCCCGGCCATCCGGGGCTGGTCCATCGACGCCCGCTTTCATCCGGCCCGTCAAGTATCCGGCGATTTTTACGATGTCTACCGCCTGCCCGGCAACCGGATGGGCCTGGTGATTGCCGATGTCTGCGACAAGGGGGTCAGCGCAGCTCTTTTCATGGGGCTGATCCGCAGTTTGATCCGTATCTTCACGGAAAGCCCCGACGCCGCTACCCGCGACGGCCGGCCAGCGGAGCACCCCGCAGACCCACCCCTCGATCCCATGCGCGCCGTCGGCAAGATCAATCACTACCTTGAATCCCACCACGGGCGCGAGGGGATTTTCGCCACCCTGTTTTTCGGCATCCTTACACTGGATACGGGCCAGATCACCTATGTCAATGCGGGGCATGAATCACCGCTGTTAATTGCCGCCGACGGCCGGATCCGCGTTCTGGCGCCAACCGCCCCGGCCGTGGGGATGATCCTGGAGGCCGAATTTGCCACCGCCGAGATCGACCTGCAGCCCGGCGACACCCTGATTGCCTACACCGATGGCGTCACGGAAGCCGGCCACACACCGGCATCCTTTTTCGGCACCGATGGCGTCCGGCGCGCCATCGCCCGGGCGCGGGCCGAAAACGAAGATTATCTCTCCTCGCTCGAACAGGCCCTTTTCGAACATTTGGACGGTGCCGATCTGACCGACGACATCGCCATGATCGCCGTCAGCCGCCGAGGGATTGGCAAGTAAGGAGCGCCGCGCCGCGCATCGGTGACAGGATCGGATAAAAGCGTGAAGGAGAATGGCCCCATGAAACCAAGACGTTCCATCCTATCGGTACCTGGCCATGTGGCCAAAATGCACACCAAGGCCCTGGCCAGCAGTGCCGATGTCGTCATGCTCGATCTTGAGGACAGCGTTCCCCCGGATGCCAAGAAAACCGCCCGCCGCCAGGTGATCGAAACCCTGAACGCCCCGGAGGCCGCCGCCCGAACACTGGCGGTGCGCATCAACGCCCTGGATACCCCCTTTGGCTACCGTGATCTGTTGGAGGTCACCGAGGCCGCCGGCGGTCGATTCGACACCGTCGTTGTGCCCAAAGTCAACCATGCCGGCGATATTCACTTCGTGGATCGCTTGCTGGACGGTATCGAAATGCATACCGGCACCGAACGTCCGACCGGCATCGAGGCCTCCATCGAGACGGCCCAGGGCCTGGAGGCGGTTTCCGCCATCGTGCGCGCCAGCCGGCGCATCCGCACCCTGGTATTCGGCATCGCGGATTATGCCGCCTCGGTGGGTGCGCGTCTCGTGTCGCTGTCCGGGCATGGTGAAGCCGAAGAGGCGATCTACCCCGGCCACCGTTGGCACTATGCGCTGAGCCGCATCGTGATGGCCGCCAAGGCCAACGACGTGATGGCCATCGACGCCCCCTACGGCAATTTCAGGGATACCGACGGTCTGGCGCGCGCGGCCGGCATGGCCTGCGCCCTGGGTTGCGACGGCAAATGGGCGATTCATCCTGGCCAAATCGATACGCTCAACCGGGTTTTCACCCCGTCCGGCGAAGACATCGAACGGGCCGCACGGATTATTGCAGCCGATGACGCCGCACGGCATGAAGGCCGCGGGGCCGTGGCCGTGGACGGCCGCATGGTGGACCAGGCCACCGTCCGCCTGGCGCGCCGCCTGCAGGCCCAGGCGCGCCACCTGGGTCTGCTGTAAACAAGGTCGTATAGACCTGCCGGATGCCCGCGAGCGATGTTTTTCGCCGGGGTTGCGTGGGATGCCGTTGGCAACCTGGCCCTTACGGTGGATTGATGGCGGTTGACAATGTCCGGAAGACGACCCCATGGGGAGGGTTTGATGACGCCCAGAACCAAACGCCTGCTGATCATCGACGCGGGGATCAATCTGCTTCTCGGCGCCCTGCTGCTGTCGTTTCCCCTGGGCACGGCCGTTTGGCTGGGCGTTCCCCAGGCGGACAGCGCTTTTTATCCGACCATTCTGGGCGGCGTGCTGTTCGGCATCGGCCTGGCGCTGTTGCTGGAAGCTTACGGAGACCATCGGACCGTCCGTGGCCTGGGCCTTGCCGGGGCCATCGCCATCAATTTTTGCGGCGCCGGCGTGTTGGCGGTCTGGCTGGTTACAACATCGCTCCCCATCCCCTTGCGCGGGCAAATTCTGCTCGGGTCGATCGCCATCATCGTTCTGGCAATCGGCTTGGTTGAACTGTTATCCTTCGCCCACAACCGTTAGATCTGTTTGGCGAAAACAAGCTGAAACCACGGAATCCTTGCGCGTTAAACCATTGAGTGTCCCTCCTGGAAGAGTAGATCCTAGTTCAGACCGCGGTCAGCGTGTGATTGCCGTTACAGGCGTCATCGGGCGGCAACGAGGTTTTCAAAACGCAGGAACGCAGCCTTGGGCCTGTGGATGCTATCGGGGGAGGGGCACTAATTGACGGCACACACCTGGACGCAATTGCGTCCAGCGTCCTTGGCGCGGTAAAGGGCCTGGTCGGCTGCGGCAATCAGGTCGTCGATCGTGTGGCTTGCGAAGTTATCGACCCAAGCGACCCCGACACTGAGGGTGGCGGCGACCTTTTCGCCTTTGTGGGGAATCGGTTGGTCGGCAATACCAGCGCGCAGCCGATCGGCCACGTGCAGGGCGCCTTCACGTCCACACTCCGGAATCACCAGGAGAAATTCTTCGCCGCCAAACCGGCCAATGGTGTCGTAGGGGCGCACCAGTTGCTGCATGCGGCTGGCAATTGCCGCCAGGACCGCATCGCCGGCCAGGTGGCCGTGGGCATCGTTGATGGCTTTAAAATGATCGATGTCCACCATGACCACGGCCATGGCACGTCCGCTGCGACCGGAGCGGTTCAATTCCCGCGAGAGGGTATCGAGGACGGCAGCC
>JASFTA010000355.1:0-3658 GCA_050114115.1 Desulfobacterales bacterium
TGTTTTGCGATTATCACCGCGTATCCGTATTCGCCTTCTGTCAGGACAAGAAAGTTTTAATTAATGAATAAAATTCACTTGACAAATTATATCCAGTAAATGTATTCAGTTTTACATATTTTCGCCCATTCATGTAGCTTTAAGCCAGATGCAACGCCAAACTACTGTTTTTTATAAATTTAACGTGATTAGCCGAGGTCAATTGGAACACCGAAGAGCAATCCCCGCCGGACACCTTGGTTTTAATGGTGATGTATCACAGTTGGTCGCTTCAGCGCATGACCCCGGCGAATGGCGCATTGATCCTGACAACCGCCGCAATGGTTTTTTCGATTGGTCCGAGACCCGCTGTAGGGGCCTCGGACCTTAACATATGGAGGGATTCAAGGCAGCCCATGCCTCGGCCACAATGTCATCATAGCACATGGGCATCGCTGCCGCCCGCGTTTTAAGAGGTTTAGTTTTAAGCGTTTCGTTCTTCATTAACTTTCAACTTATGGGGGTGGGGTATGAGCCAAGCAGAAACTTCGGAAGCTCAAATCGCTGTTCACTGGCAGGAGGAGGACTATTTCTATCCGCCGCGGGACTTCGTGGCCCAGGCCAATATGACGGATGAAAGTGTTTACGATCGTTTCAGTCTGGACAAATTCCCGAACTGCTTCAAGGAGTACGCGGATCTGCTCGACTGGTACGAGTACTGGGATGAGATTCTCGATACCAGCGACGCGCCCTGCTACAAGTGGTTCAAGGGCGGCAAGCTCAACGCCAGCTACAACTGTGTCGACCGCCACCTGGCCAAAAACAAAAACAAGACGGCCATCCATTTCGTTCCCGAACTGGAAGAAGAAAAGGTCGATCACATCACCTACCAGGAGCTTTATGTCCGGGTCAATGAAATGGCCGCTCTTCTCCGGGAGTTCGCCGGCCTGAAACGCGGCGATCGCGTCACCCTGCACATGCCCATGAGCGTCGAACTGCCCATCACCATGCTGGCCTGCGCACGTTTAGGGGTCATCCATTCCCAGGTCTTCGGCGGCTTCAGCGGCAATGCCGCGGCCGACCGCATCGTGGACTCCGGCAGCCGTGTTTTGATCACCATGGATGCCTACTACCGCGGCGGTAAGCTCCTCGACCACAAAATTAAGTCAAATCAAGCCTGCGAAAAGGCGGCCGAAGACGGCCAGAAGGTCGACAAGGTGCTCATTTGGCAGCGCTACGCCGGAAAATATTCCGCCCAGACCCCGATGGTCGAAGGCCGCGACTTCATCGTCAACGACGAGCTCAAGAACTTCTACGGCGCCCGGGTCGAACCGGAGCGGATGAATGCCGAAGATCCGCTCTTCTTGATGTACACCAGCGGCACCACCGGCAAGCCCAAGGGCTGCCAGCACGGCACCGGCGGTTACCTCGCCTACGTGACCGGCACCTCCAAATACGTGCAGGACATTCACCCCGAAGACGTCTACTGGTGCATGGCCGACATCGGCTGGATCACGG
Source organism: Desulfobacterales bacterium (assembly GCA_050114115.1). GTDB lineage: Bacteria > Desulfobacterota > Desulfobacteria > Desulfobacterales > UBA5852 > JABZFP01. The sequence goes on from JASFTA010000355.1 coordinate 1,498, forward strand.
GCCATTCCTACATCGTCTACGGCCCGCTGTCCCTGTGTGCCTCCTCGGTAATCTACGAAGGCATTCCCAACTATCCGGATCCGGGCCGCCCCTGGCGCATCGCCCAGAACTTGGATGTCAACATTTTCCACACCGCGCCCACGGCCATTCGGGCCCTGCGCAAGATCGGTCCGGACGAGCCGGCCAAGTATAATTACAAGTTCAAGCACATGACCACGGTGGGCGAGCCCATCGAGCCGGAAGTCTGGAAATGGTACTATAAAGCGGTCGGCAAAGAACAGGCCGCCATCGTGGACACCTGGTGGCAGACCGAAACCGGTGGTTTCCTCTGCAGCACCCTGCCGGGCATCTCCCCCATGAAACCGGGCAGCGCCGGTATGGCCGTACCGGGCATCCACCCGATCATCCTCGACGATGAAGGCGTGGAACTGCCGCGGGGCGCGGGCAAGGCCGGCAACATCTGTATCCAAAACCCCTGGCCGGGCATGTTCCAGACCATCTGGGGCGACCGCGAGCGTTTCGTGACCAACTACTTCGCCCGCTACTGCAAAGACCCCAAGAGCACGGACTGGCGCGACTGGCCCTACCTGACCGGCGATGCCGCCGTCGAGGCGCCGGACGGTTACTTTCGCATTCTGGGCCGCATCGACGACGTGATCAACGTCTCCGGCCACCGCCTGGGCACCAAGGAACTGGAATCGGCCGCCCTGGTCGTCGAAGAGGTGGCCGAATCCGCCGTCGTGCCGGTCAAGGACGACATCAAAGGTGTGGTACCGGATATGTACGTGGCCCTCAAGCCTGGCTATGAGGCCAGCGACGAACTGGCCAAGAAAATTGTGGACGCCCTGGTCAAGGAGATCGGCCCGATTGCCAAGCCGCGCAAGGTCTGGATCGTACCCGACATGCCCAAGACCCGTTCGGGCAAGATCATGCGCCGGATTCTGGCCTCGATTTCCAACAATGCCGATGTGGGCGACGTGATGACCTTGGCCAACCCGGACATCGTGGAATCGATCAAAAACCAGGTGCAATCCTGATGTCGTAAAGCGCCGTCAGCCGATTGTGTCTGGCTGAGATTTGGACTTCCTGCGGCTAACGGGCCCACCCCATCATACGGGCCCGTTACCGCGGAAAGACGATCAACCTTCGAGCCGCTCCGGCAGGTTTGGATCGAAGGCTACCCGTTAACACCCGCTTCCATGCGCAATGGGCGCTCAAAGAAGCGGACCGACATCGTGAAAGGAGGTGATGAAAGTACGATTCGGCATTAATTGTAATGGCTTTTAAAAGCTATGCTGATTGCCTGGTGACAAGTGTCCACAGGAAGTGGCATATGGAAACCATTGGAGGTACGGTATGAGCGGAACAACCTGGGTCTATATCTTTCTTGGTCTCTACATCGTGTACTGCTTTTACTGGGGGTTGAAAGGTTATTTCACGGAAAAGACATCCTCAGGGTACGCGATCGCGGGCCGTTCGATTCCCTTCTTCGCATTCCTGCTCGCCGCCACGGCTGCCTCTTTCAGCGGATGGACGTTTATCGGACATCCCGGCCTGATTTGGCGTGACGGCTTGGCATACGCATTTGCATCATTTTATGTGTTAACCATTCCCATTACCGGAACGTTTTTCTCCAAACGTACCTGGCTCATGGGCAAACGCTACGGGTTCATCACCCCGGGCGACATGTACGCCTACTACTTCAACAATGAAACCCTGCGCTGGCTGGTGGTCTGTGTGGCGGTGCTCTACTCCATCTTCTACTCAGCGGTTCAGTTGATGGCGGCCGGCGCCCTCTTCAATGTCATCGCCGGCGTGCCCACGGCCTACGGCGCGATCTTCCTGGCCTTGATCGTGTGGTTCTACGTCTGTACCGGCGGTCTCAAGGCCAGCACCTGGGTGGGCGTCATCCAGTTCGTCCTCCTCGTAGGCGGTATCATCATCCTGGGCTTCTACGTGCTGGGCTCCTTCGGCGGGGCCAGCAAACTCTTCGCCCAGGTCAATGCGCTCGATGCCAAGTTCCTGGAAGTGCCGCGGGTCATCAACACGGTGGACTTCCTGGGCGGCGCTCCGGGTGAGAGCGCCTGGACCGCGGTCATGATTCTGACCTACATGTTCGCCCTGATGGGGATCCAGAGCTCCCCCGCCTTCACCATGTGGA
>JASFTA010000356.1:0-3640 GCA_050114115.1 Desulfobacterales bacterium
GCCTGGTCTGCGCCCATGATATTGGGCCACATTTTTGTTAGGGGAAATAGAAGCCCGTGAAACCCAAAGCGGTCATCTTCGATCTGGACGGAACGCTCCTGGACACCCTGGACGACATCGCGGACGCCGTCAACCGTGTCCTGGCCACGCAGGGGCTTCCGACCCACCACCGGGAAGCCTACCGGTGGTTCATCGGCGACGGCGCCCGCAACCTTGTCACCCGGGCGCTGCCCGAATACCGCCGCGAGGACGCGAACATCGATGCCTGCCTGGCCGCTTTCAAACAGGACTACAGCCTTAATTGGCATGTCAAGACCCGTCCCTTCGAGGGCATTCCGCGCTTGGTGGCCATGCTTCAGGCCGCCGGCACCCGGATGGCGGTGGTCTCCAACAAACCGCATGCCTTCACCGAAAGCTGCTGCCGGCATTACTTCCCCGACCAGCCCTTTGATTTCGTCATCGGCCAGCAAGACGACCGTCCGGTGAAGCCGGATCCCTTTCCGGCCCTGCAGGCTGCGACCCACCTGCGGATGCCGCCGTCCGACTGCCTTTTTCTGGGCGACAGTGGTGTCGACATGGAAACCGGCTGTCGGGCCGGGATGTTTCCGGTGGGTGCCCTGTGGGGTTTCCGCCAACAGAACGAACTGGAGGCAGCCGGTGCGGCCGCCTGTATCCACCATCCACGGGACCTTCTGAAATTGCTGGATGACTGAGTCGCCCCCCAATATCGTCGCCGCGGCCTTGAGCGGCTTCAGAGCGTATCGCGAGCGTTTTGCCGCGCTGACCGCCCGCGCCGAGGCGCGTTTTCGCGCGGCCGACTGGCGGGGCCTCCAGGCCGACTCCACCGAACGGCTGGACGTCTACGAGCAGTGCCTGGAGGCGGTCGTCAGCGACCTGACCAGAGACCATCCCGGCCTGAGCCATGCCCACGACCTCTGGCGCCACGCCAAGACCGCATTTGAACGCCAGGCGGTGCGCACATCCGATCCGGACCTGGCCGAAACTTTCTTCAATTCCGTATCGCGCCGTATCCTTCAAACGGCCGGTGTCGACCCGGCGGTGGAATTCGTGCGATTTCAGGCACCGCCATTGGCGCCCCCGCGACAGCCGCAGGACTACCGCGTCTATCCCCTGGCGGAGACACCGGCTGAGGTCGTTTTCCGTCAGGTCTTGCAGGATTCCCGGTTGGCGCCCATCCTCGTGGATCCAGCCCACGATGCGCTGCGCATCCATCGCGCCTTGAAACGCCAGAAAATCGAATGCCCGCCGGACGCGCGTCTGGAAGTCCTCACGACCATCTTCTACCGCGGCATGGGCGCCTACCTGATCGGGCGTCTGCTTTTGGCCGACGGCACGACCCACCCGCTGGCAGTGGCTTTTGTGCACCGGGCCGGCCGGGTCGCCGCCGACGGTGTGATCACCGACGAGCGCGGCATTCGGATTCTTTTCAGCTACACCCACTCCTATTTTCTGGCGGCCACTGAGAACATCGGCGGTCTGATCGGATTTTTACAGATGCTCATGCCCCAGCGGCGGCGGGCGGAGCTCTTTATCTCCCTGGGCTACAACCGCCACGGCAAGACCGAACTCTATCGCGATCTGACCCAACACCAGAATGCCTGCCGCGACATATTCGTGATCTCTCCCGGCAAGCGGGGGATGGTCATGGCCGTTTTCAACATGCCCAGCGACGACCTCGTCTTCAAGGTGATTCGCGACCGGTTTGCCAAACCCAAACGCACCACGCGTCGCGAGGTGATCGCCAAATACGACTATATCTTCCGCCACGATCGCACCGGCCGCCTGCCCGATACGCAGAACTTCGAGCATCTCAAATTCGAGCGGGGCTGTTTCCACCCCGAGCTCGCCAACGAACTTCTTCAAAGCGCCGCCGACTCCGTGGTCGCCGATGGCGATGAACTCATTCTCAGTTTCGTATACGTCGAGCGGCGCGTGACCCCGCTGGATGTCTACCTGCGGTCGGCGTCGGCGGAACAGGCCCGCGCCGCGGTGATCGATTTCGGTCAGGCCATCAAGGACATGGCGGCCAGCAACATCTTTCCCGGCGACATGCTGATCAAGAATTTCGGCGTGACCGAGCTGGGCCGGGTGATCTTCTATGACTTCGACGAAGTCTGCCCGCTGACCGCCTGCCGCTTCCGCCGACAACCCCGGGCCGCTTCCTACGAGGACGAACTGGCCGCGCAACCGTGGTATCTCGTGGAAGAAAACGACATCTTCCCGGAGGAATTTGTTTCCTTTCTGGGGCTCAAAGCCGAGCTGCGCAATGTTTTTATGACCCACCACGCCGATATTTTCACACCCGAATTCTGGCAGGCCCACCAGGACCGGATCCAATCCAACAACCTGGTGCACGTTTACCCCTACCGACGCTTCAATGCCGAATGACCCCCACCGCCGACGGCGCAGGTCTCGGCTTCCACGACCGCACACGGCGGCCGTGCGCATTGAAAACCGGCCCCTCAACCACAGGCGCGTTTTACCCAGCCCCGGCCGGGAACCTCGGTTTAGCGTTCATTAAAAATCCTCTTGTCAAAACGCCCCCCCGTTCTTAAAATATCTGCCATCAAGCGCATCCATCCGCCAAGCAGCATCGGCAGCATATCCGGCCCTCATGGTTGTGAACATTTCCCGGACCGGCGGCGGCATGCTTGATTAGCTCCAACGGCAGCCAACGCTCACCCCACACCTAACGGTTCGTCTTACACCAAGGAGGCTCAAGCTCATGGTCATCACCCCAAACGTTGAAGGCATCGAAGTACTGGCCCCCGTGCCGGATTCCCTGGCGCCCCTATTGACCCCCGAAGCCCTTGGATTTGCGGCCACCTTGGCCCGGGAGTTCGAAGATCGACGCCGGCATCTGCTCGCGCGCCGCGTGAGCGTCCAGGAGGCCATCAATGCCGGCGAGCTTCCGGATTTTCTCGAAGAAACGCGCGAAATTCGCGAAGCGGAGTGGCAAATTGCGCCCATTCCCCAGGATCTGCAGGACCGGCGGGTGGAGATTACCGGCCCGGTGGACCGCAAGATGGTCATCAACGCCCTCAATTCCGGGGCCAAGACCTACATGGCCGATTTCGAAGATTCCCATGCACCCACCTGGGAGGCCACTATCCAGGGGCAGCAGAACCTGGTGGATGCCATCCGGGGCACCATCACCTTCGAGGGTCCCACCGGCAAGCGCTACGAACTGCGCGACGATCCGGCCGTTTTGATCGTGCGCCCGCGGGGCTGGCACCTGCCCGAAAAACACGTCCGCGTGGATGGCCGCCCCATTTCGGGCAGCCTGTTCGACTTCGCCCTCTTCTTCTACCACAATGCCCGCACGCTGATCGCCAACGGCAGCGGCCCTTACTTCTATCTGCCCAAGCTGGAAAGCCATCTGGAGGCCCGCCTGTGGAACGATGTCTTCAAACGCGCCCAGGAAATGCTGGGTATCCCCCAGGGCACCATCAAAGCCACGGTACTGATCGAAACCATCCTGGCGGCTTTCGAAACCGAAGAAATCCTCTATGAGCTCAAAGACCACATGGCCGGCCTCAACTGCGGCCGCTGGGACTATATCTTCAGCTTCATCAAAAAATTCAATCAACAGCCGGGATACATCTTTCCGGACCGGGCC
>JASFTA010000357.1:0-3638 GCA_050114115.1 Desulfobacterales bacterium
GCAATAAAAATTCGACCCGGCGCGCGGCCGCCCATTGCCCCGCTGATGATCGACCGCGGCCTGGCAGGGGGTCGGCTGACGTTGCCGCAGGTGGCATCAGGCCTTATCATATTAGCGCGTCGCCTGAGGTTGGAGACCCGAGATGGCTTTCGCCGCCAGCCGGCACGCTTTCCTCAATCCACCCTAAAGGAGGCTGTCATGCCACCCGAAATCAAGCGAATCCTGTATGCCACCGATCTATCCCCCAACGCAACCTATGCCATGCGCTATGCCAACATGATCGCACGCCAGAACGATGCGCACGTCGTGATTCTGCACGTGATCGAAAAAATGTCGGCTACCGTCCAGGCGCTGCTTTCCTCCTATCTGGACAAAGACCAGTTGGAAGCCCGCAGCCAGGCCGCCGTCGATTACCAAATCGAGCGGATTCGCAAACGCCTCGACCTGTTGTGTGAAAAAGAATGCGTTTACGATCCGGATCTCGTGCGACGGGTGGAAAAGATCGAGGTGCGTGAAGGTTTTCCGGCCGATGAAATCCTCAAGGAGGCCGATGCCATCGACAGTGACCTCATCGTCATGGGCACCCACGGCAAGGGCCCTCTGGAAAACACCTTCGTGGGCAGCATGGCCCAAAGGGTCATGCGCCGCTCGCGCCGACCGATATTCGTGGTGCCCCTGCCCACGGATCCTGGCGATATCACCATCGAGGAAGCGCCGGCCTGACGCCTTCGCCCACCACTGAGCGGCCGCGGCGGGACATCAACGCCCGGCGGCTAAACCGACACCCAGGTATGGCTGCGGGCCGCGAGCCGCAGTGCATCGATGACCTGCATGTTGGCCACCGCATCCGAGAGCGGTATGGGTACCGGCGCGTCGTCAAGAATCGCCTTGGCCATCAAATCGCCCTGGAGGGTGTACTGATCGCAGACCTCCAGGTGCATCTCTTCGATTTGGGTCCCGGATTGGTACCACATCCGGCAGACCTTATCCGGAGGCGCGTTGAAAGGGATTTCGATTTCAATCCGTCCATCCGTACCCAGGATGTTGACGCGCTGGAAGGGGGCCAGTTGGGTCCCGCAGGTGAAGGTGGCCGTTCCGGCGCCGAAGGTCATGATGCCGGAAACCTGGCGGTCGGTCTGAAATACGGGATCCACTTCGGTGACCCCACACACGCTTAAAGGTTCGGCCTCGAAAAGCCAACGGGCCAAGGAGACCGCATAACAGCCGATATCCATGAGGGCGCCGCCCCCCAGTTCCGGCCGGTTGCGGATGTTGCCGGGGACCACGTTGTAATAGGCGAAAAAAGACTGGATCGCACGTAATTCGCCGATCTTCCCGCGGTCGACCAACAGTTTGGCGCGCTGCCACTGGGGATGGTGGCGGTACATGAACCCTTCCATGACCTTCAATTCCGGATGACGACCGGCTGCATCCAGCAGTTCACGGGCCTCGGCAGTATTCATTCCCAGGGGCTTCTCGCAGAGCACGTGCTTGCCGGCGGCCAGGGCCTTGACCGACCAGGCCACGTGCAGGTGATTGGGAAGCGGCACATAGATCGCCTCGATCTCCTGATCGGCCAGTAATGCTTCGTAGGCACCGTAGGCCCGCGGAATGTTGAGCCGCGCGGCCGCCTCCCGGGCCCTGTCCGGTTCACGCGAGGCAATTGCCCGGACATCGCAGAAATCAGCCCTCTGCATAGCGGGAATGACCTTCTCCAGGCCGATCCTGGCGGTACTCATGACACCCCAGCGGACTTTGCGCATCGTGCGCCTCCCTCGATGGAATCCATCGTCTGTGATCTAAGGTCGTTCCCCAATCAAGTTGGAGACGATCATCGTTACTCCCCATCATGCGGAACCGGCGACACCATGGCGATCTGGAAACGGTCCCTTGCGTGTTGCGACCGGTCGCATGGATCGTAGACGACGCCCCGGGCAGATCTGAATCACCGGCATCGCCAGGCCGGGGATAGAAACGTCCGCAATGCTAGCGTATGATCCCGTTTTTTATCGCAATGGTCTCCCCTGCCTGGGCGGCCTTATGGGGATTGCGGTTTTTGAGAAACATTGCCATAACGGAGGCAAAGTCGTTCTTGAAGCCTTCGTTGGCCACCACCCCGTGAGCCAGGCTGCCCACAATGCGATCGCGTTTGAAATCCCGGGCCGCTGTTTTGGAATAGGCGTTATACTTGGATAGATCGCTGTCCAGACGGGCCGATATGGAGCCGTTCAGGGCGTTAAAGGTATCGCTGCCCTCGCGGGAGCCCAAGACGGTCAACCAGGCCAAGGCGGCCCCGCGGTTGGGGGCCCCCTGGGGCAAGCCGAAAGAATCGGCCAGAAACATGAACTGGCCGCCCGTCCCGGGTGACGCTAACCAGCCGAAATCTCTTCCGGGTCTGAGCTTGAGGGTCGTCCTCATGTAGGCGGCGGCCCAATCGCCCATGATATTGAAGGCCGCCTGGCCGTTGACCACCATGTCGATGGCCTGCTGCCAGGAAAGCGAAGGCGCATCATCGTTGGTATATTCCAGAATGCCGTTGAAAACCTGCCAGACCGAGATCATCGCTTCGCTGGTCCAATCCAGGTTGCCCTTCCACAGCGCGCTCCATTGATCCGGTCCCAAAACCGCCAGGGCCACGGATTCCCATAGGTGACTGGCAGTCCAGTTCGTGGCCAGGGCCAGCGGCTTAACCCCTTGCGCTCTGAGTTTGGGGGCGATTTTGAAAAAAGCCTCCCAACTGGTTGGCGGGGTCACGCCCCATTTCTTGAGGTTGGCAGGCACATACCACAGCAGGTTGGAACGATGAATATTCACCGGCACCGACCAGATACCATCGTCCGTGCCGATCAGTTGGATGAGGTCCGAGGGGAAAGCCTCAATCCAACCCTGGGACTGGAAAAGAGCGGTCAGGTCTTCCATTCTCTCAGACCGGACCCAGGTGCCGATCAGTTCCTGCCCCGCGTGAACCTGAAAGCTGTCCGGCGGATTACCGCCCAGCATGCGGGTATTCAATACCGTCTTGGCGTTGATCCCTGAGCCGTCCGTAACCGTGGCGTTGATCACCTCGACCTGTGGATGGCGCGACTCAAACAGTTTGATCAGCGCGTCCAGGGCCGGCCCTTCGTCCCCGGACCGCCAGGCGAAAATCTCCAGTTCACCCTTTGGCAGATCCTGCGCGGCGATCGGCGAATAGAAGGTCGCAAACAACAGGAGACCCAGCGTCGCTGCGAGGGCGGTGCATTTGAAGAAATCGTTTCGCAAGCCAAAACTCCTTGATCAATGGGCTGCAGCCAGAGCGATTCGGTACGCTCCGGGGTCAATGGCGCCATCTGAAGAATGACGATGCGGACGGCCGGGGCATTGCTTCGACCTGATCGTGGGGGAAAATCGCACGTCAAGACTTCGAGCGCTGCGCTGGAAGACAATGGAAGCGGGCTGTGGGACTTACGCATGCTTGATCAGGGCAATCAAGCGAAAGGCCACCCCTAATTAGCCCTCGCGTCAGGTGGACCGGCAGGCAGGTCCGGTCGGCAGCTTTTCGGTCGAAAGTTGGCAAGCTTCGTAAGTCTTGTCAATAGTTAAAACCGCAGGCCCGTCTCGACGGGATCGGCTCCGCATCGATTACTTCGTGTTTAGGA
>JASFTA010000358.1:0-3633 GCA_050114115.1 Desulfobacterales bacterium
AAAAAACACACCCACTTTTCAAAGCTTGGTCGGCGACATGGCTAAGTAATTGGTTCAGACACTGGAATATCGAATATCTGCTGCCGTCGATAGAATGCCCGATATTGGCAACTCAGGGCATGGACGACCAATACGGGACCGAGCATCAGGTAAATTCAATCGTCGGCAAATCATCTGGTCCATCCGAAGCATCCTTAATTGAGAATTGCGGGCATACGCCCCACGGGGAGCAACCTGAAATAATGATCGCAACAACATCCCGATTCATCGGAAATATTGTAAGGACTTAAACCAATGCTGTGCTCAGGCAACAAAGGGTTCTGGTCGTTTGCGCCTCGAGCGTCCTTTATCTTTAAATATGTTTCTTTGGTGATTCAGAAATGATTTCGGTCATCACACCGGCGCACAACGAAGCGCGACTGAAATCCCTGGCCGTGAGCCTGGGCGCCGATTTGGTGGGCATCACCACCACGGACATCCTGGCTGACGGGCCGCCCTCCGCCGATCCGCGGTATCTTCTGCCCTCGGCCAGCGCGGTGATTGCCTTTGCACGCGCCTTGGACGGAGATCTCGTCCAGGACTTCATCAGCAAAAAGACCTGGCGTCCGCACTGCGAAAATCGCAAGGCCGTCGCACAGACGTTATATGCGATCGGCGATGCACTGGCCGACCAACTGCGATCGGAAGGTCACGAAGCCGTCAACGTCGATCTCAACAACAACTATCGACCCGAGGAGGGCGCAGATGACGTAACGGAAATGACCGCTTTTCTTCCCGATTTCGCTCACCGCTACGCGGCTCTGGCGGCCGGCATCGGGCGTTTGGGCTGGAGCGGCAATTTACTGACCCGCAAACACGGCGCGCGGGTTGAACTGGGGAGTGTGCTGACGTCCGCTGTCTTGAGGCCCGACATGCCCATTGCAGATGCGCATCACCCCTGCGACCGCTGTAAAATGTGCAGCCTGGTCTGTCCCGTGGAAATGATTCACCCCAAAACATCGACCCAGGTGACTGTCGCGGGCATTACCGAAACCATTGCCCGCAAACGCCCCAACACCTGTTGCTGGATCGGTTGTACCGGCTATGAGGGATTGGCGACCGCCCAAACCTGGTCCAACTGGAGCCCCTATCGCCTCGGCCAACCGCTGCCCGCCGACAAAAGAGAACTGGATGCGCTGTGCATTCGATTGCAGAAGGCAGACCCCCAGATGCAATCCGCTGCAAACAGTTTTGACAATTATCGGCAGGCGGTCTTCGATCCGGATTGGTTCTATTACACGGTGTGCGGCTTCTGCCGCAGCGTCTGTGCGCCCCGTCGGGCGGACCGCCTCGCCAACCGCAGGCTGATCGTCAATTCAGGAACCGCCGCCCTGAAGCTGGACGGCGCCCATGTGGCGGCCGAGGAAAGCGCCGTCGCGATTGAAACGCCCTTTGGGCTGCGTGTGGTCGTACCGCGCAACGAATTATCCGAGGGGTCGGTAACGCGTTTGGAATGGCCGGGCCAATTCCCCCTTGACCGCGAGGTCATCGAATACCTCAGCCAAAAGACCTATTCAGCCGACACGAAGAAATCGCCACATGAATGATCGCCGCAAGAGCAGACTCAAACGCAAAGATCGATTCGCCTTAGCGGGTTGGCTCCTGTTTATCCTGTGCGCCGCCTTCTATCTGGCCTCCAGCCTGAAAAATCAAGATCCTTTAGCAACGATCGGCAGTGTGCTATTCATCGTTGCCTGTCTGGTTTTCATGGTCACGCTTGTCAGGCCCGCTAAGGAAAAGAGCGCGGTTGGCGAGGCCGAACGCCCGGAGAAAAAGAAAAGCGAACACGCAGGAAATTGAAAACCGGTCGAATGATTGTCGCCACCAGTGATGCGATGGAATCAATATTGTGTCTAGGCGATATCCAAAGCGGTGAGAAACTCGTTGGGTTCGACCTGAACCCCGGTCCAGAGGGCGAAGGTGCGCCGGGCCTGGTAGGCCAGGGTGCGCAGACCATCCATGTAACGCACCCCGTTGGCCGCGGCTTTCTGCTCCCAAATATTGATCTCGCGGCCATAGTTGAGATCGAGCAGGAGATCGCAACTCTCCAACTTTAGTTCTGAAACCAGGGCAGCGAATTCGGGGGATTCATCCTCGGCGGAGATCGAAGTGGCATTGATGATCAGATCCACATCCACCGGCGCCGCCCTGACATCGTCGAACGAAACGGCCTCACCCCCAAGATGATCGGCCATTTCATGGGCGCTGATTTCGTTGCGGGCGGCAATGTAAACCGCCTCGGCCCGCAGCCAGTTCAGGATGAACACCACCGCCCGGGCGGCACCACCGGATCCAAAAACCAGAGCGCGCTTGCCCGGAACCTCCCATTTGATCTCCTCCAGGGTATCCATGAACCCGATGGCATTGGTGTTGTAGCCCTTCAGGATCTCACCATCCCAGGCAATCGTGTTGACGGCCCCGATGATCTTGGCCCCTTCCGAAAGAATATCGACGTGGGGGATGACGCTTTCCTTGTGGGGAACGGTGATGTTGGCTCCGGCAATATTCAGGGCCCGGATGCTGGTTACCGCCTCGGCGATCTGTTCGGGCCGACTCATGAAGGGCACATACACGCCGCGGATTCCCACCCGCTGGAACACCGTGGTAAACATCTCGGGGGATTTGGAATTGAAAACCCGCTCGTCGCCAAAGATGCAATAGACTTTCTTCTGGATTTCGAAAGCGGACTTGGGATTCTGGAAGCTTTGCGCTTCATCTACCATCGGACCCCCGCAGCAGGCGTGGTTGGGATGTTTCTCCGTTGCCGTTCAAGCGACCGGCACATGATCGACCCGTGGCGGCGCGATGTCCGGGCCGAGGATGCCGGCCGAACACGCCGCTGACAACCGGGTGGCGACCGCAGGGGGCCTCATGTCCACGCGCACCGAAGCGCGAGGGAACGAATTCGGCTCAGGCCCCCTGCACGTCATTAGATATTCAGAAGACTTCTGAGGCTGTCGGTAATCTCTTCGGCGGAAGCCGGTTTGGGAAGATAATCGTCCGCCTCCATGCTCATACCGTCAAAATGGCTGTAACGGGTCGAGGTCACATGATCGGCCACGGCGGTGAGCATCAGAATGGCGATCTCGGACAAACGGTCGTCTTTCTTGATTTCGGCGCAGACTTCATAACCGTCCATTTCCGGCATCATGACGTCGAGCACCACGGCATCCGGCGGATTCTGCTTGATTTTTTCCAAACCTTCCACACCGTTGTAGGCCACATCGACATCAAAGCCCTCTTTCTGGAGGTTTCCCTGCACCAGCAACGCGAAATCAGGTTCGTCGTCCACCACCAGAATGCGCTTTTTGTCCGTCATCGCTAACCTCCTTGTCTAAGAGATGGCCACCGACTCGGTTGAAGCCGGAGGGCGCCGCGGGAACAGTTCCTTTCCCGGCGTCAATAAAGCTGCCAGTCGATCCTCCCCACCCAGGGTCGAAACCTGAACACCGCAGAACCCTTCCTCCTCAAAGGTCCGAATAAGCTCACGGCCAATCCGCAGACTCTCACCGGCTTTGTCCCTTGCGGCCTTAAGCCGGTTCAGGAGCGTGCGCGGAATGTTCACGTGCTTAAGGTTCCGATCGATATAGCGGG
>JASFTA010000359.1:0-3625 GCA_050114115.1 Desulfobacterales bacterium
GTTTGATCGGTCGACAGGCCATCGATCGATGGATTTGAAGGGCGGCGTGCGGGATTTCGGCACTGTTTAGATTCGCCCGGCGCCAAGGGAATTGGCAAACGATGGGTGGAAAGGCAATGATGGTGGCGATGGGTCCGGGTGTGGTCGCTTTCCTGAAACACGGGGGGGTCGGCCGGGGTCGATCAGCCAACGAATTCGGACGACAGAAAGGTGGCCAGGGTGGACAAGCCCACCGGCGTGACCACGGATTGACCGAGCGCTTCCAGGCAAATGAAATGCAGGGTGTCGCCCTGACGCTTCTTGTCTTTGCCCAGCGCCTCAAGCAGCGCGTCCGGAGCCACGGGCACCTCGAGCGGCAGCCCCAGACGCTGCAGCAGCGTTTCCAAACGTTCCAGATCATCCTGGGCCAATCCGACCATCTGTTTGGAGAAATGTCCGGCGATACGCATCCCGATGCTGACAGCCTCACCGTGGGCCAGGTTGGTGCATTTTTCGATCGCATGGCCAAAGGTGTGACCGAAATTGAGTTTGCGACGCTCTCCGGTTTCCTTTTCGTCCCGGTTGACGACCTCGGATTTGATCACGACGGACCGATGGATGAGTGGTTCCATGAAGGCGGGATCCAGGCACTCGATCAGGGTGACATTGCTTTCAATCGTCTCGAAGTAGTCACGATCGTAAATGGCGGCGTGTTTGACGATTTCAGCCAACCCGTTGGCAATCTCTCCGGGAGGCAGGGTCTCCAGCAAGCTCAGGTCGCAGATCACAAAGCGGGGTTGGTTGAAAACCCCGACCATGTTCTTGTATCCGTTGAAATTAACGCCGTTCTTCCCGCCGACGCTGGCATCGACCTGGGCCAGCAGACTGGTGGCCACGAAACCGTAGGGCACCCCCCGCATATAGGTGGAAGCCGCAAAACCGGCCACGTCGCAGACCAAACCACCGCCGATGGCGATAATGAAATCAAAACGGTCAACCTCCAGCCGGATCAGTTCGCGATAGATATGGGACACGCTCTCCAGGGTTTTGACCTTCTCGCCCGTACCGATCCTAATCACATCCGCCGACGGAAATCGATGCCCGTGCAGGCGTAGCAAGTTGTCGTCGGTGACAATAATGGGCCGCCTGTCTGAGGGCAGATAGCGCGCCAGATTCTCCACGTGCTCACCGACCACGATATCCGAAGGACCTGTCTGACCCTGAATACGCAAAGTGTTCAAACCCTGTCCTCCCCTGCGATTTTACGATTCTCCCCAACGCCCGGCCCCGGTCAGCGCCCCGGCGGTCTTCAGCTTTCGATCCGGTCGTCGAAAACATCAAAAATCTGGCGCACCTGCCGACAGAGGGCTTCGAATTGCGCCGGCAGAAGCGACTGGGCGCCATCGCTCAAAGCCTGATCCGGCTGGTGATGGACTTCAATCATCAGGCCATGGGCCCCAACCGCCGCCGATGCCCGCGCCAGAGGGATCACCTGGTCGCGCCGCCCGGCCGCATGGCTGGGATCGATGATGATGGGCAGGTGGCTTTCCTTCTGGACATAGGGCACGGCCGAAAGATCGAGCGTGTTGCGGCTGTGATGAACGAAGGTGCGCACACCCCGTTCGCAGAGGATGACCTGGGTGTTGCCCCCTTCCATGATGTACTCCGCCGCCATCAGCCACTCGTCGATGGTCGCCGCCATGCCGCGTTTGAGCATAACCGGCCGGGGCGATCGGCCGGCGCGACGCAGCAGACTGAAATTCTGCATATTGCGGGTGCCGATCTGAATCATGTCGGCATATTCTTCCACGACATCAAAAGTTTCATAATCCATTACTTCGGTCACCACGGGCAGAGCGAATTCATCGCGGACCCGCGCCAATATCTTAAGCCCCTCCACGCCTAACCCCTGAAAGGAATAGGGTGATGTGCGCGGTTTGAACGCCCCTCCGCGGAAGATCTGTGCACCGGCCGATTTTACGTGTTGGGCAATGGTCAACGCCTGCTCTTCGCTTTCGATGGCACAAGGACCGGCGATCACGGTCTGGTGGCCGTTGCCAATGGTCGCCGTGCCGACCTGGATGACGGTATCTTCCGGCTGTACTTCACGGCTGACCAGCTTGTAGGGCCTCGTTACCGGGATCACATCTTTGACACCATCCATTCCGATAAAATGAGAAGCATCCACGGCC
The DNA here is from genome assembly GCA_050114115.1 of Desulfobacterales bacterium. Classification (GTDB taxonomy): domain Bacteria; phylum Desulfobacterota; class Desulfobacteria; order Desulfobacterales; family UBA5852; genus JABZFP01. Next base: position 2,172 of record JASFTA010000359.1, read on the forward strand.
CCTTTGTTACGCAGTACGCCGATCGAAACCCGGTCGCCCCCCGGGATCGCTCGCGCTTCATATCCGCGCGCCTCGACGGCTTGCGAAACCGATTCGATTTGCTGCTTGGTGGCATGTTTTTCCATAACGATGAGCATCGTAAATCCCCCGCCTGGTAAATTTTATGATGGCGCCTAATGCGCGGGCGCGGTTCTTGACACGATCCGTTCCGGCCGGACGATCAATCAAAAAGGCCGCAGCATCGGAAGCGCCGCGGCCTTATGGACCGCGGCTTGGGATGGGCCACGATCCTTTGGGTTTGATGTTGTCTCTGGGCTCAGGTGATCAGGATCCGATTGGCACACCCCACACGGTATGAACGCCACCAGCGCCAGCCGTCAAACAGGCTCGTGTTCGTCATGTATTGGCTGTGTCGGGACATGCGATTAACCTCCGTATATGAATCTCGGCTTCTATAGCGAATGGGTTTTCATCTTGTCAAGCCTTTCAAAACGCGCCGCCGCCATAAACGGTCGGTTGGCCATCCGCTGCCGATGCCTGCGAAATCGTTGCGACGGGATTTCCCCAACGCGCATTTCATGCTATGCATAACGCCGTCCTTCATCCAAACGACGGGAGGATCAAAGATCAGGAGCAGTATCGTTATGACAACCGACTGGATTCCGTTCGAAGAAGGCGAGTATTGGGTCGAACAAGCCTACCTCGTGGCCGCTGGTGGTTCCGCCGTGGCCCTCGAGCAGCCTTATGTGGAGATCGCCAAAAACCCCTCCGGTCAACGCAGCCTCATTGGCAGGGGGCTTGTTTTCAACCTCATGGTGGTTGAACTACTGGAAGACAGCGAAGAACTCGACATCCTGCTCGACCTGGGCGGCGACTTCAAATACCGGCTTGCCCAGCCGCGCATCAGTGCCGGCAAGGTATTCGCAGCCGACACCAAATCCAGCATTCAATTCGCACCGATTGAACCCTGGCAGCCTCTCAGCCGCGAAGAATTCCAAGCGCAAATGGCCACTATCAAACGAATCGACCGCCCCGAGGACTAAATCGCCGGACGCACACATGAACGGATCCCATTCAGGCCCGGCATTTGCGGTGATGGTGGCTTTATTTGGGTCGCGAATTGATAATGGACTCTTGGTGGGAATTATGCTAAAAGTAGTTGATTAAGCAAAGAATTTTTATATTTTTGCGTTAATTCAAACGAACCGGTGGCAAACGCGAGCCGCCCTATCCCGGCCGACGGCTCTCAGGTACACTAATCGTCGCAAAGGAAGCGGATGATAATCAAGGTTTGGGGATCACGGGGATCCATTCCGGTCTGCGGGCCGGAATATCTTCGCTACGGTGGCGACACGACTTGTCTAGAAATCGTCACCAAAAGCGGGGATACCTTTATTGTCGATGCTGGAACCGGCATCCGCCGCCTTGGCAATCAGTTCATGATTGACCAGCGT
>JASFTA010000360.1:0-3622 GCA_050114115.1 Desulfobacterales bacterium
AAGCAATTTTTTCTTTTGAAACCCGATGTTTCATTGGCCATCAATTGACTGCACGCTGCCATCAATTGAAATGAATATTTTGCCCTTGGTTGTCAACAAATACAAGCGCCATTAATCACACCACCCGATTTAAAGGATGAAAATAAGACCTAAATATCTAAAAAGTTTATGTTTGATGATATGGTTCCATTTTGTCGTTCCGAAAATGGATTACCGTCGATCCTCGACTTGATGAGAGTGAAACTGAATTTTACCACATTGATCTTGACACCCTATATTTCATATGAAATAAAAACTGTCAAATTAAGCATGGGTGGGCATCGTCTTCCATAACTGGAGATGTAGATTTGCGCTTGGCCATTAAACGAATCAGCAAACCCCTTTTGTGGGGGCTGTCCTCCTACGACGGACGCAATTAGACATTCTGAATGAGGGTGAGGATGAACAACGAACAGATTGAAACATCAACGTCACTCCTGGGGCGTCAAACCGTGGACATGCTCTTGCAGGTCCATGAGGATGCCCTGTGGATGCTTGAAAACATGGGGGTGGGCTGCGCCCAGCCGGACATGCTGGCGGCCTTTCAGCCGTATGAGAGCGACGGCAAGGCCATTGTCTATCAAAACCGCGTCTATGTAACCCAGGAGCTGGTCAGGGAATGCCTTGCCAAGGTCCCGGGGATCGACGCTTTTTTCGTTCCCCGCAACAGCTTTTTTGTGGGTGGCACCGCGCCCTATGTCTACGACGACGTGGCCGGCCAGGGCGGCGTGATGCCCACGGCCGAACATGTGGCCCGCATCGCCGCCATCGCCGAGGCCAGCCCGATGGTGGCCGGCATGGGCCGCGGTCTCAAGCTGAAGGACGAGGTGGAGCAGATGGAGACCATGATCGCACACTGCTCCAAGCCCATGTATTATGCCGTGACCACTGATCAAGCGCTGGAGAAGGCTCGCGAAATCCACGCGCAGCGCGGCAAGGAAATGATCGTTTTCTGCCTGACCCGCCCCTGCCTGGAGGTCAACGAAAATTTTTCGGATCATTTTGTCAAGGTCGTCCAGGCCGGCCTGCCGGTGTTCATTTCCGCCATGCCCATGGCCGGCATCAGCGCGCCCTATTGCTACAGCGGCGTTCTGGCCATGACCCACGCGGAAGTACTATTCGGCATTTGTGCGGCCCAACTGCTGCGGCCGGGTCATACCTGCGTTCACGCCGGATTCCCCACAATCGCCGACCCGCGCTTCGAATACAATCCCAACTATGGCCTCCGGAGCCATTTTCTCCTGAATCTGCTCATGGCCCATTTGAACATGATGCTCGACCTGCCCACGTTCCAGAGCGCCTGCACCACCAATGAAGAGCATCCGACCGAACGGGCCTTCGAAGACACGCGCGTGGGGCAGGCCATGTGCAAGAAATACGGTTTTCACATGATCCGCCACGCCTTCGGCTTTTTGAGGCATCTCGTGGACTTCTCTTTCGCCAAACTCGAAAAAGGGATTCGGATTGCCGAAGAGGTGACGCCGGAGGAGGCGCCGGAAATCGAAATGCCCGTCTACGACGAAAGGGGGATGGAATCCATCCGCCGCACCGGTTTGGGGATGTACCTGGAAGATCCCCTGACGACCGCCAATATCGGGAAGGTTTTTGTCACTTGACGTCAATCGACGCAACGAAAGCAGACGAATAATGGCCGAAGCCGGTCAAGACCAAGAAGCGCCCCCCATCCCCTCCACGCAACCGCTGGTGGACCCCGCCTGGCTGGCGCAGGTTCATGCCGAAGCACTGGCGGTAATGGAAGAAACCGGTGTGCACTGCCGGAATGAGGAAGTCCGTCGCCTTTTTGAAGACACCGGACTGGCCGCCTTCGATGAAACCACCGGTCATATCCATGTGCTGCCCCCTCTCGTCGAGCAGGCCCTGGCCACGGCGCCCCCGCGCGAGGACTTTTTCGTACCGGAAAATGCCTTCGGCATCGGCGGTACCGCCCCGTTTATCTTTGACGACATGACCGACGATTTGGTGGCGCCGAACCTGTCGCACCTGACCGAAATCGCCCGCATTGCCGATCGGTCCGAAGCGGTTGACTTCATGGCACGCGGCGTCCTGATTCCCGGCCAGGAAGTGGCCGTCATGGACACGATGGCGGCTCACTGCCGCAAACCCCTTTACGTGGCCGCGGTAACCGATGCCGGGCTGGACCGCGCCGAAGAACTGTATCGTCAGCGCGGCCGGATGACCATCCAGTTTTCGATCATCAACAGCCCCCTGAATGTCATACCGGCCATGATTCCGCCCTTCCTGAAATGTCTGCGTAAAGGTTTGCCGGTCTATGTGTCGACCATGCCCATGGCCGGTCTGTCGGCGCCCTACTCCATGTCCGGGCTCCTGACACTGACCCATGCCGAGGCGCTGTTCGGCATCACCCTGGCCCAACTGGTCAACCCCGGCATCATGACGGTCCATGCCGGTTTGCCGGCCATTGCCAATATCGAGAAGAACTATGCCGTGGACCTGGGGCATCCGGCCCACCATCTGGCCAACCTGCTGATGGAAAAAGTCAACCAGCAATTGGGCCTGCCGTCGATTCAATCGACCGGCACCACCAATGCCGACAAGCCGGGACCCCGGGCCGAAGCCGACGCCGCCTATGCCTTTGCCCTGTTGAAGACCTACGGGTTTCATCAGATGCGGCACGCATTCGGGTTTTTGAAGGACCTGGTGTCGTTTTCGATCGGGAAGCTGCGGCATCATATCGAATTGTGCGCCGCCGCCAAACCGACGCCATTCCTCAATCCGGTTGTGGAATCATTCGACGAACACGGACTGGCCGCCATTCAGCGCAATGCCAGCAACCCGAATTATATGCGCGACGACCATACCCTGAGTCGCATGGCCCGGTCTTTTCAACCCGAGGCTTTTGTAAGCGATGCCCGCGGGTAAGGTTTTTTTGAGCAATGGCGCGGCCACCCGCGGTCGCGTTCGTTCGCAGCCCCGGCGGCGGGTGCAACCAACGCAGGGGTGTTCATCGCGGGGTGGTGCGGATTTCAATATTGATTCTGGGACCGTGTTGCGATACGCAGATGATGTGCCCGCGCGCACACGACCCCCGCGATAGAAAAAATCGGACGGCTTCAGGCCCCCTTCGCCAGGGGTGAGACCGCACCCGCTTGACCCCATCCCTCGGCGACACCGCAGTGCAAAGGATCGCAGGTGACCCATGGAAGAATTCATCAACTACGTTGCAGGCAATTACCCGACCATCATCCGGCTGACAATCGAGCACCTTTACCTGGTGAGCATCTCGGTGGGCGTGGCGATCCTGACCGGCGTGCCGATCGGGATCCTGATCACCAAGGATAAAAATCTTGCGGATGCCGTATTATATGTCGCCTCGGTGATCATTACCATTCCTTCGGTGGCCATGTTCGGTCTGATGATCCCCTTGTTGTCGCTGATCGACCGCGGGATAGGGTTCTGGCCGGCCGCCATCGCCATCTTCCTGTATTCCCAGCTGCCGATTATCCGCAACACCTATACCGCCATCAACAATATCGACCCGGCCCTGCGTGAAGCGGCCAAAGGGATGGGCATGAGCGACTGGCAGCGTCTGTCGCAAGTCGAA
>JASFTA010000361.1:0-3621 GCA_050114115.1 Desulfobacterales bacterium
CGGTTTCCATCTCCGACGAGGCCCGGACGGCTTATCGCCGCATGATCAAAGGCTCTGCCTGACGGCCGCTTCCCTTTACCAAGACGGCCCAACCTGCTTTTCGATTCCCTGCCGCAACGCTGAGTGCCCCTCCTGAGACCGGCCTCGGTGCGAATATCGCCTACGCGCGCCGTAAAAAACGATTTTATCCTTGCAATGAGTGCCCGATACAGCGATTGATCCGCCCCGGGCGGCTGGCACCCACGGATGTTATCGAAACGGTTTTCGATGAATCGCCTATACGGCGATGGTTTTGCTCAGCCATCAGTGCTGATGGACGCGGCAGCAGTTGCGGCCTCCGGATTTGGCCTTGTAGAGGGCCTTATCGGCCTTATCGATCAGGGCTTCCCGATCGAGCGACTCTTCCGGCTGCATGGAGGCGATACCGAAACTCATCGTGATCTTAAATGATTGTCCATCGAAATAAATGACTTGTTCGCCGATGGACTGCCGCACGCGTTCGATGACGCTCAAAGCTTCATCGGGCGGGATATTGTAGAGCACGATGGCGAACTCCTCGCCGCCGTAGCGGGCGATATGATCGGTTTCCCGCAGATTTTCCTGCAGACAGCTGGCCACGGTCTTGATGGCCTGGTCGCCGGCCAGATGTCCGTAAGTGTCGTTGACGGCCTTGAAATGGTCGATGTCGGCCATGACCAGGGTGAGGGGCGACTGGCTGCGCCGTGACCGGGCGATTTCCCGGTTGAGGGTTTCCTGGAAATACTGGTAGTTCATCAACTGGGTCATGCCGTCGTGAGTGGCCTGGCGCCGCAGGGTGTCGATCTGGCGCTGCTGGGCCACGAGCTGGTCGACGAAGTCGGTGGAAACGTTGATCAACTCGGCGCGGGCACGCTCGATCGTTTCCATGTAGCTGGCATCGTCATCGAAGTCGATTTCGAAATAGGGGAAAAAACGCTGGGTTTCCTCCGAAATCGACACGGCCAGGCGATCGACGTTGAGTGCTTCGGCAAAGCCGTATTCAGTGGTGAAGTGGTCGATCATCGCCAGATGGGTGGGCGTGTTATCGGCCTGAAACATCTCGGCGTAGAGGGTGGCCAGGTTGAGAATTTGCGTCAGCGTCAGGACGTCATTGTCGGCTTTTTCGAGCTTTTCGGGGCAGTGGTGGCATCCAATCGGTTGCCAGAACTTGGACGGCAGACCCCAACTTCGCACCAGATGACGCCCGAGATCCATGTGATCGAACCCCAGCACCTGGTTTTCGACCTGGAAGTTGCAGCATTGGCCGGCTTCGGCTTCCTGGACCACGAGATTGTACTGATCGGGCAGGCAGCGGGCCAGCGCCAGATTGCCCATGTCGTGCAGCAGCCCCAGGAAAAAGGCGTCCTCCGGCGTTTCCGCGGAAACATCCTCGGCAATCATGCGGGCGGCAATCGCGGTGGTCAGGGAATACTTCCAGAAGCGCAGGTAGTCGAAATCACCTTGCCCGTTGCTCGAAAAATTCTTAACCAGCGCGAAGCTCAACGCCATGTTCTTGACCACGTTCATGCCCAGCATACTGACGGCGTGGGAGACCGACGTGACTTTGCGCGTCAGGCCGAAAAAGGGCGAGTTGATCAATTTCAGCACCTCTCCGCTCAGTGGCGGATCGGTGGATAGAACCTCGGCGATTTCCTGAAGATCCGGTCGCTCTTTTTGAACGGCCTCCAGAATTTTGATGGCAATTCCCGGAAGGGTCGGCAGCTTGTTGCTTTTGCGCAGGACGCTCTCGAATGTGACGCCGGTTTCCATATTCCCGTCATCCTTTACGTCAATGGTTTTTTGGCCAGGCACCCTTGGCGACAAAGGTGCCGGCGGTATCTTCAGTCCCATTTGGCCGCGGATCATGGCGATACGCCTGGCCGCGACAAGAAACTTCTCAGCGCATGGTCCTGTTATCCCTTATGGGGAATTTCAAATAAAACTTTAGCGATCAATCGTGATTTAAGGGGTTGGCGTGTTAAAAGAACACCGGGGTGGCCGAAGCCACCCCGGTGGGACGAAGGAAGGTTATGAAGATTCGTGCGGTCATCCGGACTGCGTCTGTTGGTCAGCCAAGATGCCCGACGATGCCCTTAAGCATTATATCGGCCGGGCGTCAGATGACTTTAGCCTTATTTGACCGCCGGCAGCCATATGTCAGAACGGTAAACCCGGTAGGCCCATTTTCACCAAACGGCTCCGACCGGGCCGGCTACGTTTCCGGTTTGTACGACCGACCGTAGCGGGCCTGGTGGACTTTTTCGAATTGCAGGGTCGATGCGGGGTGGGGTGTTTTGGGGCGGGCCGGGTAGCCGACGGCCAGCATGGCTTCCACCTCGAGATGCGGAGGGATATGCAGCAGCGCGGCGATGTGTGCCCCGGCGTCACCACCGGAGGCGTGGGTGCGCTTGCGAATCTGGATCCAGCAGCTGCTCAGCCCCAGCGATTCGGCCATGAGCTGGATGAAGATCATGGCGATCGAGCAGTCCTCCACCCAGACATCGCAGCGCTGTGGATCGGCGCAGACGACGATACCCAGTGGGGCACCGGATAGAAAGGCCGCGCCGTGCGGTTTGGCCGTGGCCAAGGCCGCAAGCTGTTCGCGGTCATCCACCAGGATGAATTCCCAGGGGTTGAGACCGCGGGAGGACGGTGCCCGCAAGGCCGCTTCCACCAGACCATCGATTTTCGACCTTTCCACCGGGCGATCTTGAAAATGGCGCATGCTGCGCCGGTTGCGAATCAGTTCAATAAACATGCTGCCGGCTCCTCTTCCTGACGATGGGTGTCCTGACGGCTTTGGCCGCCCGTGTTTGTGCGCGCACGAATGACGGCGGGTCGTCATCACGCCCCACAGCACTTCTTGTATTTTTTGCCGCTGCCGCAGGTGCAGGGCGCATTGCGGCCGACCTTGGGTCCCGGACGCTTGACCGTTTGGGGTTTGGGCGCCTGGCCGTCCACAAAAGTCCAGTTGCCCTCCTGGCGGCGAAACTGGGCAATTTCGTGATGCCTGTTGGGCTTGCCTTTCTCGACATAGCGCGCCACGAATTCCACCACGCCCTCTTCGTCCTGCGGACCGCCCCCCTCGGTGCGAACGATGGTCAAACCCTGCCATTCACTGTTGCGGGACCATTTGGCAATGCCTTCGGCCGTGTAGTTGCTGCGTTGGGAAGCGTGGGTGGTGTCGATGATGAAATCCACCGCTGTTTTAACGTAGGCGCTGTAACGTGCCCGCATCAGGGCTTCGGCGGTTGCGGCCTTTTGGCGGTCTTCAATCAGCGGTTGGCAGCAGTCGCCGTATTTAAGTTCGCTGCCGCAGGGGCAAAGATCCATGCTGACCTCCATTCTCTAAAGTTACCGGTTAGCTGGTCGCAAGGGTGGGCGCGACGGTCATTCTGGGACCGGCCGCTAGTCGGTGAGCGGACGGGCATTATCCCGAGTGAATGGTTTCGGCCCGGGTTTCACGGGCGGCTTCGTCGGGGTCGATGCGCCAGGTCACCAGCGGGGAGAGAACATACAAGATCATAAAGACCAGACAGATTACACCAAAATAGGGGGTGAGGACGCTCAACATAACCAGCAGCGCCAGGCGGGTTATCCAGG
>JASFTA010000362.1:0-3619 GCA_050114115.1 Desulfobacterales bacterium
GCAGACCCGCGAGCAGCAGATTCGCGCTAAAATCGGTCAACTGGACCAGGTGCTCTCTGGCCTCAATAAGGCCACCCAGGCCGGTATGCCCCTGTCCGTCGACGATATCGACAAAAATGGCGAGGCGTTGGGGATGACAGCGATTGCCGATCTGGAGGCGCTGATCAGGGCGTATGTTGCCCTGGTCGATCGCACTTTCGATGTGGCCGAGGCCCATGGCCCACCAGCGGCGGCGCTGGTGTTTCTGAGCCACAGCCAGACGCTCGAGCAGCAAATCCGCCAAGCCTCAAGAGCGCTGTTTACGGACGCCATCGCCGAAATCAATGTGGCGGTCGACGAAGTGGGGGCGACGGTGGCAACGTCCGTCATTACCACGACCGTTTTGAGTCTGGGTGCCCTGGTGATGGCGATCCTGATCGGGCTTCTGGTGTCGCGGCCGCTATCGCTGCGCATTGGGCGGCTGAAAGCGGCCACCCAGGCCCTCCAGCGGGGCGATCGGGATGTTCAGGTGACGGACACCGAATCCGGGGACGAAGTCGCCGAACTCGCCCGGGCCTTCAATGCGATGGCCCGCGATCTGAAAGCATCCACGGCTTCGATCGAAGATCTCAACCACCAGGTTCGCAAACGCCAAAGCGCCGAAGCAGCCCTTCAGCTGGCCCACGACGAACTGGAGATACGTGTCCTGCAGCGCACCCGCGATCTCGAACGCGCCCGCCTCGAAGCCGATAGCGCCAATCGCACCAAGAGCGAATTCCTGGCCAACATGAGCCACGAACTGCGCACACCGTTGAACCACATCATCGGCTTTACCGAACTGATTGCCGCCGGCAAGCTCGGCCGTGTCAACGAGATGCAGGCGGAATACCTCACCGACGCCCTCACCAGCAGCAAGCACCTGCTGACGTTGATCAACGACATCCTGGACCTTTCCAAGGTCGAGGCGGGCAAGCTCGATCTGATGGTCGCCAAGATCGATCCCCGGGCGATTCTGAACAGCTGTCTGGTGATGTTCAAGGAAAAGGCCATGAAACACCATATCGATATGGTCCTGGAGGCCGACGATCTGCCCGCGGCGGTTCTGGCCGACGAAATCAAATTGAAACAGATTCTCTACAACCTCCTGTCCAACGCCTTCAAGTTTACCCCCGATGCCGGACGGATTTGCCTGAAGGCCTGGAAAGTCAATGGCGAAGGCGCTGATCGCCAGAATCTGGCGACGCCCGGCGAAGATGATGCCCAGGACGCCTGGGCCATCGAGGTCAGCGATAGCGGGATCGGGATTCCGGCCGATGACCTGGAGCGCATTTTCAATCCCTTCGAGCAGGGCCTGAGCCAGGAGGTCAGCTCGTGCGAGGGCACTGGTTTGGGTTTGGCCCTGACGCGCCGGATGGTGGAACTGCACGGGGGGGTGATCCGGGCGCAAAGCAACGGCCCGGACCAGGGCGCGACCTTTACGGTGTTGTTGCCCGAAGTCGCCGAAACGCCGGCAATGCAGGAGGTGTGCGTATGACGACCCCAACCGTTCTGGTGATTGAAGATAATGCCAAGAACATGAAACTGGTGCGACTGCTGCTGCAGATGGAGAACTTCCGCGTTCTGGAAGCCGTCAATGCGGAAAAGGGCATTGCGCTTGCCAGGCAGGATCGTCCCGATCTGATCTTGATGGACATCCAACTCCCCGGGATGGACGGTCTGCAGGCCACCGGCTTGATCAAGGCCGACCCGCAGCTGGGCGCTATTCCGGTGGTGGCACTGACCTCCTATGCCATGGAAGGTGACAAGGCCTGTGCCCTGGAGGCCGGCTGCGACGGTTATATCACCAAGCCGATCGATACCGAAAGCTTTATCGATATCATCCGGACTTACATCCGGCCTCCTTCAGGCGACGATGCACCCCGGCAGAAGGCACGCCATGACAATGCCGTCCGCATCCTGATCGTGGACGACGATCCCAAGAACGTGAAATTGATGTGCGGGATGCTGAACCGCGAGGATTACGAGTTGTGGACGGCCGCAGACGGCCCCAGCGCGCTTGAGCGGGTCCAAGAAAGCCCCTTGGATCTTATCCTGTTGGACGTGATGATGCCGGGGATGGACGGGTACGAGGTGACCCGTCGCCTCAAGGCCGGGGACGAGACCAAAGCCATCCCCATTATTCTCATTACAGCGTTGGACGGCCCGGAGGACCGCGCCCGGGGGCTGGAAGCCGGCGCCGAAGAATTTTTGACCAAGCCGGTCAACCCGGTGGAGATTGAGGCGCGCATTCAGTCCATGCTCAAACTTAAACGCTACCGTGATCAACTGGCGATCCGCGCCTGTTCGGAAGACCAGACCTGCAGCGATGTCGCGGCAGTCGCGCCGCCAAGGCCAGCGGACAATCAGCAACGCATCCTGATCGTCGAAGATGACCCCAAGGATCTCAAACTGCTCCAGAGCCATTTGAATTCGTCGGAATACACGACCGATTTCGTGCGCAATGGCTCGGATGCCATCGAGGCCATCAGTCGCCAACATTTCGACCTGATTCTCTTGGATATTTTGTTGCCCGGCATGGACGGGTTTGAGATCTGCCGCCGGATCAAGCAGATGGATGATGCCCGCGACACCCAGGTGGTGCTCATTACCTGCCTGAACGACATGGAAAATAAAATACGGGGCGTCGAACTGGGGGCGGACGACTATCTGATCAAACCGATCGAACCCAGGGAACTTCAGGCCCGGGTCAAAGTGCTCCTCAAGAAAAAAGCCTATCTGGACAGCCTCCACGCCCACTATGAGAAGGCCCTCAACTCCGCTCTGCTGGACGGGCTGACCGGGATTTACAACCATGCCTACCTGAAACGTTTTCTGGACCTGGAGATCAAACGTTCCCAGCGGCAGGGGCACAGCACCTCCCTTCTGATGATCGATCTGGATAATTTCAAGCAGATCAACGACAACCTGGGGCACATGGCGGGCGATGCTATTCTGCGTGAAGTGGCGCGTCGGGTAAAGGCCTCGATTCGTGAAATTGACGTGGCGGCCCGCTACGGTGGTGAAGAGTTCGCCGTGGTCCTGCCTTATGGCGACAGTAAGGCCCTTCGCAAGGTGGGCGAGCGTATCCGCCGCTTGATCGAGGACCAGCCGTTTTTGGTACCGGGAAGGGAAGACGACCAGCGGGTGACGGTGAGCGTCGGGGGGGCGGTCTATCCCACGGATGCCGCCACGGTCGAGGCGTTGATCGATACCGCCGATCGCATGCTCTACCAAGCCAAGCGCGAAGGAAAGAACCGCGTCGTTATCTTCGCGACCGCGGCACCGGCGCAACGGGAACTGACCTTGAATCATTGATTGCGCTCGTTCACGTCGCGCGCCAAACCCCCTGTCGCGCCGGGGGCCTCCCGCACCACGGCGGGCTACCATCCGCTATCCGCCCCCTGGGTGGTGTTGCGCTAAATCCTCGATGGGCAAACCCTGCCGGGGCCATCACCGACGCAACCGTCAAACAGCCTCGATTTAAAAACCCACCGGTGGCCGCCACCGCGCACCGACGTTGACAGGCCGTCCCTGGATGTTCATCATCCCCGGTAAAGTAAAAGCCGTGTTAAAAAAGCAAACGATCGGGGTTTTGTTAATT
>JASFTA010000363.1:0-3603 GCA_050114115.1 Desulfobacterales bacterium
GCTGATCACGTTCGGCATGCCGTTGATGATCATCGTGCCGCTCATCTACCTCATCGTCATTCGCCGGTTTGTATCGATCGATTGGCTTCGCCGGCACATCCACTGGCAACTGCTGACCGTGGGCATCGGCCTCGCGATTCTTTTGATCGCCGCGATGTTTCTATCGGTCGGGTTGAGCGAGATCAACCGGCAGACGACGTTGGTGGGGATCGTTTCCCAGTGGATCGCGATCGGGCTCTACATTGGTCTGCCGCCCTGGCTGGTTTATCGCTTTGTGCGCGGTTTAATCTTTTACGGCCGGGAGGAAGGAATGGCGCGGCTATGGCCGTAGCCGCGTATAGGAAACCTTTCCGGTGCTGAAACGCCAACCAGGGAATAGTTGATCGTGGTCACTGAGAAACAGAAAATGCTGGCAGGCGAGATGTACGATGCTGCCGATCCCGAACTTACCGCGGCGCAGCGGCGCGCCCGCGATCTATGCCGCAAGCTCAACGCCCTGCCCGAAGGTGATCCCATGCAGCGCGATGGCATCATTAGGGAATTGTTTGGCCACACCGGCGACGAGATCTGGATCGAACCGCCTTTTTACTGCGACGACGGTTCCAATATCACGCTCGGGCGTAGGGTCTTTTTTAATTTCAACTGTGTCGTGCTGGATCCCGCGCCGGTCACCATCGGCAGCAATGTGATGTTCGGTCCTGCCGTGCAGATTTATACGGCCACCCATCCCCTCGGCGCCATCGAGCGGCGGACCTGGCGCGAGTATACCCGGCCCGTCGCAATCGGCTCGGATGTCTGGGTCGGCGGCGCAGCCGTCATCAACCCCGGCGTGCATATCGGTGCCCGATCGGTCATCGGTGCGGACAGTGTCGTGACGGGCGACATTCCCGCAGATGTGTTCGCCGCCGGAAATCCATGTCGGATCATTCGTGGTCTGGCCCAACCCGAGCACTCCGCTTGATTGAAAAAAAAGGCGACGGAGTGGTCCTTAACGGCCGATCCAGGCGGCGCCGAAGACGCCGGCCGAATCGCCCAGGCGGTGTTTGCGAATCGGGGTTTGGGGGGCGGGATGAAAGGCATAGCGGTATACGCGCTCAACGCCTAGCGTGTAAAGCTCGTCGATGTTGGAAAGCCCCCCACCCAGCACCACGGCGTCTGGATCCAGGATGGAGATCAGACCGCCCAGGCCGCGCCCGAAGTCTTCCAGAAATTCTTCGAAGATGACGCCGCAGGAGGCATCGCCCCGACGGTAGCCTTCCACAATTGCTTCGGGCGAAGCTTGGGCACCGAAGCGCGCTTCATAGGCGGCGGCCAGGCCCGGGCCGCTGAGCAGGGTTTCAACGCAACCACGGTTGCCGCACCAGCATCGGCGGCCTCCGCGGGACACGGCCAGGTGCCCCCATTCACCGGCAATGCCGTGGCGGCCGGGGTGCACCCGGCCATCCACGATCAGCCCGCCACCGACACCGGTGCCCATGATGACGCCGAAGACAACCCGGTAACCGCGCCCCGCCCCTAAAAGGCTCTCGGCGGCCGCGAAGCAGTTGGCGTCGTTTTCCATCCCCACCGGTCGACCCAGGCGGGCTTCGATATCCGCCTGAAAGCGGTGGCCGATCAGGCTGGTGGTGTTGGCATTGTGCACCCGGCCCGTGGTGGCATCGAGACGGCCGGGAATGCCGATGCCGACTGCGGGGGGCGGATGGCAGGCCGGTGTGTCTTTCAGAATGGACGCCGTCAGATCCGCGACGGCGGAAAGAATGGCATCGTAGTCGTCCGCCGTTCCCTTCGGGGTGGCCACCCGATCCCGGTATTCAAGGTCGCCCTCCGGCGACAGGCGGACACCTTCGATCTTGCTGCCGCCCAGGTCGATCCCGATGCGATAGCGGGGCGGAGCATCCGGTGCGGGGTTCAGCGGGAAGGTGTTGATTTCAGGTCGACCCATGGTTCTCCTCGTGCCGGCGGACGGCTTACCAGACCATCCTCGGCCGGCGTCATTTTACGCGGGGGCATGCTGGATAACGTGCTTACGGGCGCTTTCGGGCTAGCGCAGGGAATCCCCGCCCACCCGGGGCGATCCGATGGCATTCGTTGTAAGCTTCAGGCGGCTTGGGAATAATCCTTGTCGCGGCCGGCGGCGTCTGCAAATTTTTTGAGGATGACCCCGATACGTACGTCTTTTTCGACCCACAAACCATTAACCCATTCCTGAAAATCACCGCGAAACTCGGGATCGTCGAAATAGTTGCCCCGGGGTACGCGGCGTATGGGGATTTCGCGCACATGGACCCGGACCTCTTCCAGCCGTCCGCAGAGCAGATCCCAGAAAAAAGGTGCCCCCTGGGGATAGACGATCGTGACGTCCAGGATGCTCGTCATCTGGTCGCCAAGGGTGTGGAGCACCAGGGCGATGCCGCCGCTTTTGGGACGCAGCAGATGGCGATAGGGCGACTGCTGCCGCCGCTTTTTGGCGGGGGTGAAACGGGTGCCTTCCACAAAGTTCATAATGGAGACGGGCAACTGGCTGAATTTGGCGCAGGCCTTGCGGGTTATTTCGATGTCGGTTCCGCGCAAATGGGGCTTGCGGGCCAGAATCTGGCGCGAGTAGCGCTTGACAAAGGGGAAGTCCAGGGCCCACCAGGCCAAGCCCAGTACGGGCATCCAGATGAGTTCCTGCTTGATGAAGAACTTCAGAAAAGGAATACGGCGGTGGAAGATATGCTGCAGCATCAGGATGTCGACCCAGGATTGGTGGTTGGAAAGCACGAGGTACCAGTTGCCTGCACGCAGGGCTTCGACGCCCCGGGTCTGGATCCGCACCCGGCTGATGAAGCGCAGATTGAGATTGTTGACGGCAATCCAACGCACGGCGATGAAATTCAATATGGCGTTGCACCAGCGGCGGAACCTGGTCGCGGGCACCAGCAGTTTGATAATCGCGACCGCAAACAGCAGGGGGGACCAGAAGAGGGTATTGACGGTGTAGACCGTTAGGCTGAATATACCGCGAAGGGGGGCCAGGATGGCATTGGGGTGCATATCAGGCTTCCTTTAAGTGCTGACCGCGTCTACCATTTTTAGGGCGGCAAGTCGATATTGGACCGGCTGTATTCGGGCACCAAGGGAGCCAACAGTCCCCGGATACGGGTGTTGGCGAATTGGCCATACTAAATCACATCCGCGCGAAAATCCATATGGATTTTTTCGAAGCCGGTCCGAGCAGGGGGATCCTAGGTTCTAATCTAACGGTCCCGCGGTCAGGATAGCCGTCCCGGTCGCCGGTTTTACAACCGATTTGTTGAGGGGTCCGGGCGCGGCAATGGTTGGCGGCTCTCGTCGGGCGGCAGCGGTCGGCACCGGACCGCCAATCCGGCGTTGACTCGCATCCAGGATTGGTTGTAACTGGTGCTCATGCGACCCACGACCTGGTTATTCCATCCGATTGCCATTTTCGTCTTCTCGATCATTGCCCTGGTGCTGTCCCTGTTTCTTTTCATCTACTGGTACATCGAGATCAGCAGCGGGTTGCAGGCCTTGACCCGCCGCCTGAATCTGGATGCCGAGCAGGTACTGGCCCCGGAGACCTGGGTGGTCATCCTGGTGCTG
>JASFTA010000364.1:0-3596 GCA_050114115.1 Desulfobacterales bacterium
GCAGTTCTCAGCACAATTGTTGGTGCATCCGCTGACGCCCATCTTCATCTTGTTGGGCAGTTCCATGCCGTGGTAGCGATCGTCGAGGCGCATACCCATGGTCAGGCTGTCCTGGAGACCCAGGCGACAGTAGTCCGTCCCCGGGCAGACTTTGATGCTGCGCACGCAAAGGCCCACGGCATGTCCGGGGACCATACCCAGGTCGGCCCAGACCTGATCGATGTCTTCCTCATGCAGGCCAATAATGGCAATTCGTGCCGCGCTGGTCAGCTTGAGGGCCTGGCATCCATATTTTTCGGCCACATCGGCAATTTTGCGTAATTGCTCCGGGCTGGTAATGCCGCAGGGAATGTGGGGCGCAATGGCGTAGGTTTGCTTGTCGCGCTGCAGAATGGTTCCTTTTTCACCCAGTTTCAGCATCGGTTCGATTCCTCCCTTTTTTTATCGTTACGCGTATGCAAAACAGAGCGCGTATATTACCTTGTTTTAGATTGGTTTTCAAATGGTCCCCGGCGTAAGGCACGTGGTGCCCATCGGGATGGGGTTTACAATCAGATCCCATGCGCTATGATCTTTCCGCACCAACGGCCGGGCGGCCGAATTCTGCTCACGCGGGCTTGGATCCGGGCAAACGCCCCGGTGGAACCGCTAAGGCTACAAAGAAAGGTGGGGCAATGCATTTGCGCGCAGGCATGGGGACTGTCGGGCTTTTTATGGTAATCGCAATGCTCGCTCCCGGCGCCGTGACGGCGGCCGTGCACGAAGCCATTCGCGCGAAGATCGAATCGATCCAACTGTCCGGCAGTAGGCGTATCGACGGGCAGCCGATTGCATCGGGGGACTTACTGGCCCGGTTCTATACACAGCGCCGCTTCCAGCCCGCCTGGTCGGATGCCGCCAATGTGCGGGCTATGGTGGCGGCGGTCCGGGCTTCCCAGGATCACGGCCTCCTGCCGAGCGACTATCACTTGGACGCCCTGCAGGAAAGGGCGCGCCGCAGCCCCCCCGCGGCCGAGGCCCAGGACGCTAGCCTGGATATCCTGATGACCGACGGTTTTTTCCAGCTGGCCCACGATCTGGCATTCGGGCGCGTCAATCCGATCCGGTTCAATCCCGGATGGAATTTCTCCTTGGCGGGCGCCGATCCGCAACGGATCGACCTGCTGGAGACCGCGCTGGCGGAGGGCCGCGTTCGGGAGTACCTGGAAGCACGCGCCCCCTCACATCCGCTCTACCGTCGCTTGAAGCTCGCCCTGGAACGCTACCGCCGGATCGCCGCGGCAGGGGGGTGGCCGTCCATTCCGGAGGGACCGCTCTTGGGGCCTGGTGTCCGGGATGCGCGCGTGCCCCTGTTGCGCGCGCGCTTGAAAAGCACGGGTGATTTGAGTATCGATACGAATGGTGATCCCCTGGTGTTCGAGCCCGCCTTGGAGCGGGCCGTGCTGCGCTTTCAGGAGCGTACCCGGGTGGATCGGGCCAGTTCTCTATCGGACGACGACGGATCGGTTGGCGAGAATACGCTGGCGGCCTTGAACGTGCCCGTCGAGGTGCGCCTGCGCCAGCTGCGGGTCAATCTCGAGCGCTGCCGCTGGTTTTTACACGATCAGCCGGCCACCTTTGTCCTGGTGGATATGGCCGGCTATCGGGGCTATTTCTACAAGGACGACGAAATCATCTGGCGCGCCCGGGTCCAGATCGGCAAACCATACCGGGAAACACCGTCATTCCGCTCGGAAATCAAGAAGTTGGTGTTCAACCCCACCTGGACGGTACCGCCGGGTATCCTGCGCGATGTGACCCTGCCCAACATCCGTAAGGATATCGACTATTTAAACAAAAATAAGATGCAGGTGATCGATCGTGAAGGTCGCCGCGTCGACCCGGCCACGGTGGACTGGACCCGTTATACAGCCAGGAATCTACCTTACCGCATTGTCCAGACGCCGGGGCCGCACAACGCCGTCGGGCGGGTTAAATTCATTTTTCCCAACAATCACTTTATCTATCTGCACGACACGCCCTACAAATCGAAGTTTGGCATGCACGACCGTGCTTTCAGCGCCGGCTGCATCCGGGTCGCTAAACCCTTCAAGTTGGCCAAACGGCTTCTCGACGGCCCCGAAAAGTGGACCATCGGGCGCATCCGCGCAATTATCGCCACCCAGCGAACCCGCAACGTCAGCCTGCCCGAACCGGTGCCGGTGCTGCTGCTTTATCTGACGGCCCAGGTCGATGACCAGGGGCAGGTATTTTTCCGCCAGGATATTTACAAGCGCGACCAAGCCGTGTTCAAGGCGCTGGATCCATCCGCGCCGCCGATTCAGGCGACCTCAACCCATCAGTTGGCCGGATAAAGCCAGTCCTCGCCGTTGCGCAGCATGAGCGCCACATCGCTGAACCAGACGCGGAATCCGTCGGGGCCTTGGTGGTCGAGCGACACCAGCAGCGGTCCCAGCCGGCGATGATCCTCCCAGGTAGACATGCGCGTCGGTGTGGTCGCCCCGCCGCGGCGATAGATCCACTCGGCAATAAGGCCGTCGTCGTCGATGAACAGCTCGTAGACGTCCCCGGGGGTGTAGCCCCCTTCGGGCGGGTAGCTGACCACGATCCGGCGGGCTTGGCCGTCACCCATCGGGCGCGGCGTCCGACCGCGATCTTCGACCGTAGCCGTGGTGTCCCAGACCAGATGCAGGGGGAAAAGCAGCCAGTAAATATCGTTGACGAACTGGGCATCCAGCTTGCGTATCCCGTCGTCGATCTGCCCACTGCCCGGCGGATGGGTGAAAGTCACCGTTGGGCGCTCGTTGGCAGCCGCGGCCGTGACCGTGTTGGCGCGCGGTTTCCAGATCCACGTCCGGCGGACCGTCTTCGTCCCGACCTGGGCATTGAAAGTAAAACGCAGGATTTCGACCTGATCGAAAGACGTCATGCCGTAGCGGCGGGCTAGGTCATGGCGTGGATCTTTCTGGGGGCGCGAGGCCTGGGACCCGCAGCCCACCGCATTGACGGCAATCAGCGTCAGGACGATCGACAAAATAGAAATGGGTTTCATCGTTCAACTCCCGAAGGCTTCATTGAAAATTAGGTTTTTGGGAAAGCTGGAAAACGCGATCTCACGGCGGCGACCCTCGACAGACTTCATGTGCTATTGATAAGACGGTCAGCGGGATTTGCAACCCGGTGGTTGAATACCCGCCCGGGCAGAAACTCGGGAGCATGCCGCCGGCGTAGGAATGGTAACCGATGAAAAAACTCTCCGTTTGGGAAGATTTCGAAATTATTGAAGATGAGACGTATCAGCAGGGTGGCGACGACATAGCCGACCAATCCGATCAGCATCAAAAAAATGAGGTGGTAGAAGATATCTTCGAGCAGTTCCCGACCCTGGCGCTCCAGTCGATCCATGCTTTCAGAGACCTTTGCCATCAGCCGGGCTTCGATTCGGCGTTCTTCGGTCAGCAGGATATCCAGGGCCGCCTTTCTTTCCGCCGTAACGCCTTGGACGAGCTGCCCAATGGCTTGATCGCGCTCCCGGGACACGTGATCAATGAGCACTTTGAGCGTGCTATCGCGCTCCACCGCGATCTGCTCGGGGA
>JASFTA010000365.1:0-3583 GCA_050114115.1 Desulfobacterales bacterium
TTAATATTTGTTGCGCGTTGCGGTACTACCTCCGGGTGCCAATTGTAATGCCGTGGCGATTGCGAATCTCAGGTTCATCACCTTGATATTTCATCAAATTATACAACGAGTCGAAAAGATTTCAGTAGCGTCGGGTTAGACCCGGTTGCAATAGGGGCGGATGGATCTCCCGCGCCGCAACCCGCCGGTCACCGTTAGCAATCATCCGTTGGCGCTCGCTTAAGGTAACGTTCACCGGCGGGATGACAAGGCCGCCGGTTCGAAAGGGTCTGAGGGCGACCCTCGTCTGGCGACCGCCGATGGCGGGAGGCGGTGTGAAGTATGCGAGGATGGGGCGGCTGTTTGCTGCTTGCGCGATGATGAATCGCCATCCGCAAAGCGGGCGGCGATTCATTGCACGTCCCGTGTCTTGTGGAAAACGATATCGGGCCACTGCTCCATGCAGAACCCAAGCTGCCACGCGCTGGTGGTCAGGTAGGCCAGGCAGCCTTCAGCATCCCGGGCCAGATTGGCCCGGTTATCTTTCTCAAAGGCGGCCTGCCGGCCGGCATCCTTACAGGCCACCCAGCGGGCCACGTTGTACTCCGCTGGTTCGTAGATGGCCTCCACGCCATATTCGGCCTGGAGCCGGGCCATGGTGACATCGAACTGCAGCAACCCGACAGCCCCCAGAATGTAATCACTGCCGGCAACCGGGCGGAAAACCTGCACGGCCCCCTCTTCCGCCAGCTGAATCAGCCCTTTGTGCAGCTGTTTGGCTTTGAGTGGATTTTTGAGCCGTACCCGCCGGAAATATTCGGGGGCGAAATTGGGAATGCCGGTGAACTGCAATGCTTCCTTCTCGGTAAAGGTGTCCCCGATCTTGATGGTGCCGTGGTTGTGGATACCGATGATGTCGCCGGGAAAGGCTTCCTCCACATTTTCCCGGTCCTGGGCCATGAAGATGGTCGCATTGGCCAGGGTGACCGCCTTGCCGATCCGGTGATGCACGACTTTCATGCCGCGGTTGAACTTCCCGGAGCAAATGCGAACAAACGCGATGCGATCGCGGTGGGCCGGATTCATATTGGCCTGGATCTTGAAGGCAAATCCGGAAAATTTGTCTTCGTAGGGTGAGACTTCGCGCGAGACGGTCTGCCGGGCGCCGGGCGCCGGAGCCAATTCCACGAAAGCGTCCAGCATTTCGCGGACGCCGAAATTGTTGATCGCGCTGCCGAAAAAAACCGGGGTTTGGCTGCCCTGGAGAAAATGCGCCGGTTCAAAGGGGTTGGCCGCGCCTTCCAGCAAGGCGATGTCTTCACGCAGCTCGTCGGCCTGGCTGCCCAGCAGGTCGTCCAGGACGCTATCGGCCAGGTCCGTGATAATGATCCCGTCATCACCGCGCGTTTCACGGCCTGCTTCGAAAAGATGCATTTGCGGACGGTAGAGGTTATACACCCCCCGGAAGCGTTTGCCCATCCCGATGGGCCAGGAAAGCGGGGTGCATTCGATCTGCAGTTTATCCTCGATCTCGGCCAGGATATCGAGCGGCGCGAGCCCCTCGCGGTCCAGTTTGTTGATGAAGGTGATGATGGGGGTGTTGCGCATCCGGCAGACCTCCATCAGCTTTTCGGTCTGCGGTTCGACGCCCTTGGCACTGTCGATCACCATCAGGGCGCTGTCCACCGCCGTCAGCACGCGATAAGTGTCCTCCGAGAAATCCTGATGGCCCGGGGTGTCCAGAAGATTGATATCGTAGTCCCGGTAGCTGAATTTCATGACCGAGGAGGTGACCGAGATGCCGCGCTCCTTCTCGATGGCCATCCAGTCGCTGGTGGCATGGCGGGTCGCCTTGCGAGCCCGCACGGCCCCGGCCTGTTGAATAGCTCCGCCGAAGAGGAGCAGCTTTTCGGTCAGGGTGGTCTTACCGGCATCCGGATGACTGATGATGCCGAAAGTCCGGCGCCGGTCGATTTCGTTCTGATGATGGTGTGGCATTGTCTCTACTCGTCAGGCTTTTAATGGGTAACGGTGGTGACGATCGCCCGGCTGGTCAACCCTTCGTTTCCGATCATCCGCCGCTTGCCGCAGGCATCGATCGGCACCAACCGGCCTCCGCCATCCGACGATTGGTGCGACCCGCCCTGGCATTTGCGCGGACCGCACCGGCGGTCGTGGTGCGGCAAGGCCGGTCCTGTCGATCGAACACCTCGGGGCTGGTCGGCGGATTATCTGGCTTAAGGCGATATTTTTCTATTTGCGCTGGTTGACGGCGATGCAAGAACTGCCGCCGTCTTCAGGAAAGGCTTCCCCTGCGCCTGTGGGCGCTAAGCGATCTTTACATCGGGCTGGCCCTTACGGCGGCGGATTACCCGGTGTCCGGTGGTATGGCGGCGCAGCGGCTGTTTTTGATCGGGGGTGGCATCCGCCGATTTGAGCAGTTGCCGAAGTTGGGCTTCAATCTTTTTAATCTTGTTCTCGTCCATAATCCTTACATTTCGTTGGTGTTCAACATTGTTTTCAGACCGGTCCGGGGCATTGCGCGACAAACTTGCCGCAAGCCTTTACCGATCAGGTTAAAAAAAACCGCTCGTTCCGAGCGGATGGGCTGATTATTTGTTCCGGCGGGCCTCGTGTACCTTAAGGTTGCTTAGCCAACTATATCAGAAAATCAGGTTATGCAAGCTTAAAATGCACCAGGCGGCCGCCATTCGTCCGCTGCGGAAGGTATGAGTCCCTTATCGGCCCCTGCAGGGAATCCATTAGACTTTTTTGGGATTTTTTGTGTGGCATTGCCGCCGGCGCCGCAGAAAGGTGGCATCAGGGTTCGTGCCCACCTTTTCTCTCGGCGGAAATCTTCTGTAAATACCTGAAAAGTTTACGCGAAGCGCCTGGCCCGCCACCGTCCTGTGCCTCACGGCAGGCATTGCGGGCCAATTGCGCCAACTGCTGGCGATCCGCTTGCGGGCAGCAGACCAGGATGTCCTCGATCATTTCGAACCGTCCATCCCGGAGGCCATCCCGCCAGGCCTCGATGCGCTTGAAAGCCTGGGCTTTTTTCAGATCCCCGCTCCGGATGTTCGCCAGGGCTTTTTGGATGGGTGCGGTGTCGATGTGCCGCATGAGCGCACCGATATACTGGAATTGCCGCCGGCGGGCACCGTGCTGGCGGGTTTTGCGGGCCAGCTGGATGGCCTCCGACAATTCAACCGGCAGGTTGAGGGCCGCCAACTGATCGGGCGGCAGGGCCACCAGCGCTTCGCCAAGGGCTTGCAGGGCGCGGTCTTCTTTTTTCTTGCGGGTGCGACTTAAGGGTTTGGGGTCCATTGATTCAGCATCCCGATCCCACAGACCGGCGGCGGACGCCAAGCTGGCCGCAGGCCGCCATCATATCCCGACCGCGAGGGGCGCGTTTTTGAACGTTGACGCCGGCATCGATGAGCTTCCGGCGAAATCGCTCCAGCTCGGCGTCCGTCGGGGAGCGGTAGGGCGAGGCGGTGCCGGGGTTGAAGGGAATCAGGTTGACCTTGGCCCTCAGAGGGGCCAGCCAGCGGGTCAGGGCGGTGAGTTGTTCGTCGCCGTCGTTGATGCCCGGCATCAGCAC
>JASFTA010000366.1:0-3582 GCA_050114115.1 Desulfobacterales bacterium
CCCGACCCTCGAGCGGCAATTACCGCAAAGCCCCTCGCCGCGCGTGAGTCCCTGGCAGGCCGCAATGGCC
This sequence comes from Desulfobacterales bacterium, assembly GCA_050114115.1. GTDB lineage: Bacteria > Desulfobacterota > Desulfobacteria > Desulfobacterales > UBA5852 > JABZFP01. The sequence continues at coordinate 71 of JASFTA010000366.1, forward strand.
ACCCGCATCCTTATGGCCTATGAAGTCGATGGCCGTTGTCCCTGCGATGACACCGTTTGCGATTTTGATACCCGGTAGCGGACATCTGAGCGACTGATCACGAGGAACACGGCATGGATCATGAAAGGTTTATGCGCCAGGCGCTGATCGAAGCCGACAAGGCCGCCACGGCAGGGGAATTCCCCGTGGGCTGTGTCCTGGTGCACCGCAATCAGGTTGTGATCACCGGGACCCGTCAATCCAGCCGGGCGGATCAGCGCAACGAAGTGGATCATGCCGAAATCGTTGCCTTGCAGCGATTGAACCGCCTAAAACCGGGGATCCCACCAGAACATCTGACGCTGTACAGCACCATGGAGCCGTGCCTGATGTGTTTCGCCGCGCTTATGCTGACCGGAATCGGCACCATCGTTTATGCCTATGAAGACGTCATGGGGGGGGGAACCGCCTGCGATCTCGATTGTCTGCCCCCGCTCTACAAGCAACGTCGACCCCGGATCATCGCAGGGATTTTACGCCAGGCAAGCCTGGAGCGGTTCCGAGCCTTCTTTGCCGACCCGCAAAATGATTACTGGCGCGACAGCCTGCTGGCAAGCTATACCCTGGCCCCGGAAACGGCTGCCCCCCAAACGCCAAGCCCCTAAAAATGTAGGCCATTGTGCCGTGGGTTCCTATCGGAACCGCCATTTTTTACTTGCATTTTTCACTTGCTTTTCTTAAGTTTGTGCTATATATGCCTCATCCCGATCACTGCAATCGGAAGTGTTTTAATTCAAGCCCCCGGAGATAACCCCTTGGTATTTGGGAGGGGATGGTGGCGGTCGCCCCCAGATCCCCGGCCGTTGGTTAAAAACTGAAACCCCTTTTCAAATGGGAGGTGAAAGTATAGCTCAGCCACGAAAACCGTTTCGGCCTAATCGATCGGACATGACCAATATCAACCGTAAAATCCGGGCGCGCGAAGTCAGGGTCATCGATCCGGATGGAGAACAGATCGGCGTCGTACCGATTGAAACGGCGCTGGCCACGGCTGCCGATTTAGGCCTTGATCTGGTAGAGGTCTCGCCCAATGCGAACCCCCCGGTTTGCAAAATTATGGACTATGGGCGCTACAAATACGAACAGACCAAGAAGAAACAGGAAGCCAAGAAAAAGCAAACCACCTTCCAAGTCAAGGAAATCAAGGTGCGCCCCAAAACCGGCGATCACGATTTGCAGGTTAAAATGGGGCATATCCGTAAATTTCTTGGCAAAAAAGACAAGGTCAAGGTTACCGTGCTTTTCCGGGGTCGTGAAATCACCCTTTCCGACCGCGGCCGGGAACTGCTTCAACGCATTGCCGCGGAGTTCGAGGATATTGCCGTGGTCGAGCAGCTGCCCAAATTTGAAGGCCGGACCATGATGATGGTGCTTTCACCGAAATAGCCGCCGTGGGCGGCGGCATCCCGTATTTAAATAAGCTCATCACCCTAGGGTGGGTGATTGTGGTTGCCGAACACAATTGCTATGAATGTGCTGGCGTGGGTCCTGTCCAATATGGCCGCGCCACTGCTTTTTAGACGGCCGTCCGCGGGTGGCCCCCAATTCATAACGGCGAGACCGCGAGCCCGCAGGGCTCGGTGATTAGCGGAGGAGAAACGCAAGATGCCTAAAATTAAAACCAACCGGGCCGCCGCCAAACGGTTCAAAAAAACAGGTTCCGGAAAATACGTGTTTTCCAAATCACACGCCAGCCATATTCTGACCAAGAAATCACGGAAACGTAAACGCGCATTGCGCCAGGCCCAAATTATCGACAAAACCAATATCAAAGAAGTCAAGCTGCTGCTGCCCAACGGTTGATGCCGGCAGGCTTGACGCTCATAGCGCGACCCCGGCACGCCCTGCGGCACGGCTTGAAGAATGAAGCCGTCGCGGCGGCGCCATTACCAGGCCTGACAAACGAGCGGGTCCGCACAAGAGGAGATCGCCATGCGAGTAAAAAGAGGGTTCAAAGCCCGTAGACGCAGAAAAAAAATTCTGAAGTTGGCCAAAGGCTTTCGGGGTGGCCGCAGCAAATTGTTCCGCACGGCATCCGATGCGGTCGACAAAGCCCTTATGTATTCCTATCGGGATCGGCGTGCGCGCAAACGCGATTTCCGAAGGCTCTGGATAACGCGCATCAACGCGGCCGCCCGCATGAATAACATATCCTACAGCCGCATGATGAACGGTCTCAAGAAGGCTGGGGTTGAATTGGATCGCAAAGTGCTGGCGGATCTCGCCATTTCCGATCCCGTCGGCTTTTCCCAGATCGCTTCACTGGCCGGCCAGCAACTATAGCATCACGATTTCCGAATAGGGGACCGGCGGCTGTAAACTGGCTGCCCGTCCCCTTTCTTTTCAGATCGCCAACGCGTTTCGATATTCAACCGGGGCTCTAACGTGATAAAAGAAATTCAGCGGATTCGGGAAGCGGCCCTGGGGGCCCTCGCAGCCGCCCAAGATGAGCGCGCCATCGAAGCGGTGGCCGTTCACAATCTGGGGCGCAAAGGCGCCTTGACCGGTTTCCTTCGCAATATTGCCAAATTGCCGCCCGAGGAACGTGCCGCCGCAGGAAAGCAGGCCAACGCGGCCAAAAAGGAGCTCGAAGCGGCTGTTCAGAAGGCCCGCGACGGGCTCGACCGCCAGCAGGCCCCACCGGCCCAGCGGGTCGATATTTCTCTGCCCGGCCGGCGCGCCACCCCTGGGAACACGCATCCCGTCAGCCAGGTCACCCAGGAAATCTGCAGCATCCTGGAGCGCATGGGCTTCAGCGTGGCCGAGGGCCCGGAGGTGGAGACCGATTACTACAATTTCGAGGCCCTCAATGTGCCCAAATATCACCCGGCCCGGGACATGCAGGATACCTTCTATATTTCCGAGAACATCGTCCTGCGCACCCAGACATCACCCATGCAGATCAGGGCCATGGAACAGCAGGACCCGCCGGTGGCCGTGATCGCCCCGGGCAAGGTCTTTCGCTGCGATTCCGATCTGACCCATACACCGATGTTCCATCAGGTCGAAGGCCTGCTGGTGGACGCGAATGTGTCCTTCGCCGATCTCAAAGGCACGTTGACCGCTTTCGTCCATGAGATGTTCGACAGCGAAACGGCGCTGCGCTTTCGCCCCAGCTTTTTCCCCTTTACCGAACCCAGTGCCGAGGTCGACATCCTGTGCGTCATGTGCCGCGGGAAGGGCTGCCGCGTCTGTGGGCAGTCCGGCTGGCTGGAAATCCTGGGCTCCGGCATGGTCCATCCCAATGTCTTTCGCAGCGTGGGCTACGATACGCAGCGTTATACCGGATTTGCCTTCGGCATGGGGGTGGAACGTATCGCCATGCTTAAATACGGGATCGACGATATCCGCAAATTTTTTAACAACGACATGCGATTTTTGAGGCAGTTCTAACATGAAAGTCAGTCTGAGTTGGCTGGAAGCCTATGTTCCGCTGGTCGACCATGTTGATCAACTGGCCGAAAAACTGACCA
>JASFTA010000367.1:0-3582 GCA_050114115.1 Desulfobacterales bacterium
CTTTGACGACCATCGGATATTGATAGACATCGCCATTGTAGACATTGTCCCACTTCCACATGAAAAGTAATTTTCCGCCCAGATACCATTTTAGATAACCAGCCGGGTTCTCCTGGAATCTTTGGCTCAGAACAGTTAAACCGTATGAACGATCATTGATCATTTTCTCGGTTTGGTTCTTGAATTCAGGGATGCGCTTATTCCTGAAAAAGTTGTCCAGGTTGATGTCCGCGCCGATAACCACGTGCTGCCAGGCCGATTCATTGGTGACCCAATCCGCGTTGGCGATAATTTGACGGCGGATATGCGAATAGGGCAAATGGATCACAGCCAGACCGATCAGAAAACAAGTGGTCGGTACCAGGAAGTTGAATCGCCCGCCCTTTTTCCAATAGCGGGGGGCAACCAGAAAGCATAAGAACATGAAAAGCCCCAGCAGACCGGAAACGGCACGCACCAAAGCGGAAAAACAAAACAGCGCCCCACTAATAAACGCCAGCCCGGAGCTGCGTTGGCGGAATGACTGCACCAGCGCCAGGGTGGCGGCAACGAGCGTGAACATAAATAGTGATTCCGACAATAGAAAGTCATCCATCGCGATGAGATGGGGGCTCAATGCCGATGCCAAACCGGCGATCACGGCCCAGAAGGGCGTCAAAAAGGACAAGCCCAGATAAAAGACGAGGGCACAGGTCAGGGACCCCAGAATGGCCTGGGCCAGAGAGACGTTGACAACGAATTCGGTCGGGGTTTTGCTGAAATAGAAAAATGGATATAGAAAGAGCGGGTATCCGGGCGTGCGCCGCCACGAGGTGCGGGGCCGGTTGCCGCTCTGGTCAGGCGCATCAACTGAATACACGCCAAAATGAAAAAGATTATAGGCGTTGAGATAATACTGCCGCGCATCGGCTCGGATGGGGTTATGCACGATCGCTGATCGCTGATAGGACAAGCGTAGGGCAACGGCAACCAGGAAGATGAGTAGCGCGATGGTGAGGTGCGATCGCAGTATTGATACGCCCCCTTTAGAATTGTCGATTGCAACGGCCTTCAACAGGGATAGAACTCCTTACGCGTTTTAGTTCGAAACTTTTTTCGTCGTCCGATCGCGTGCACAGCTATGAACGCCTGCGCGTCATTTCCACCGGCCAATAATATTACTCCGGCAATAATAGATACCAATCACGTCATGCCGGACTTGATCCGGCATCCAGTGTTTTTCTGGATTCCGGCTTTCGCCGGAAGGACAACTTTTTGCGTGTTTAGTTGCCAAAGTAATAGATCGGCCAATTGCCGGGCAGCTTAAATTAAAATCGCCCCCTCACCATAATCCAGGGCAGGGGGCAGGCAATGCGTGCCAAGCGGAAACCGTGGTCTTCCAGAAAGTTGATGAAGGTATTCTTAGACCAGTGATTAAGATGCCCCGGCGTATTGCCCCAATCCTGAATATATTTGCCGCGGATCACATTGAGGATACGCCACAAGGGTTCCCGGGGAACTGAAAAGATGTAATTTCGACATCCTAACGCTTCAAGTACACGCAAGGCCTTGTGGGGGTCTTCCAAGTGCTCGAGAACCTCGCAGCAAATAATTAAATCCGCCTGATCTTCCTCTCGATTCAGTTCATAAATATTCCGCTCAACGACGGCGACATTCGATAGGTCTTGTGTGCGAAGCGCGTTGATATGGGCTGAGCTGAAATCACTTGCCCGGATAGGGCCCTTACAGGCATGGGGCAGCTTGCGCGTTATGCGGCCCTCACCACAACCCACTTCGTGAATGCTCGCGGGGCTATTTTCTTCGATCAGCTGAAATAGGATCCGATCGAATCTCTGGACCAGTATTTTTGAAATCGGATTTTTCAGGTTTGACTTGTCTTCAATGTTACCCGTGACGATGCCGTCCTGGTAAACAATTTTTTCCTTTTGTACGCTCACGTTAGGCAGCCCGGAAGTTCGAATTAATTTGCTGAATGAACAAGTCTTATCGATTGCGATCCGACATTCATCGCCAGAGAATGCTTTGCAGCCAATCGTCGCGTTTGAAGCTTGCAAACGCCAACACAGCCGATAGTGGTATTCGGGGGAGAAAAATAGGCTCTCCGCCAAACAATCGGCGCTGCGCTTGTCCACGGGGTCGACCTGTGCTATTTCTTGTGCGATTTTACCACAAGAGACCGAATTGTCCATGTTTTTAGGTATGTCAATGTTCGCTTGGAAGATTTGGGCTGGTATGCGCTTGAACCGGAAAGGATGGGGTTCGGAATAAAAATGGCGGAAGTGCATGGGAATCGAACCCACCCGGGACGGTGTTAACGCCCCACACCGGGTTTGAAGCCCGGGAGCCCCACCAGGTAGCTGCGCACTTCCGCGTAAAAGCCTATATAACCGTGACGCTGAATTCTTGTCAATCCCCAGAGGCATGAACACGACAATGATCAATCAAGATCGATTGGCACAGACATTTCAGGATTTGGTTCAGCGCGACAGTGTTTCCCGCGATGAGGGGCGATTTGCCGCCCATCTTCAAAAACGTCTTGACGCGCTCGGGGTGATGACGCAGATCGATCCATCGGCCTCCCAGACAGGCAGTAATACGGGCAACCTCATCGGCCATTTGGCTGGCAAGTCGAACCAGGCGCCACTCCTTTTCAGCGCGCATATGGACACGGTCGAACCCGGCCGCGGCATTCGCCCGGTGTTTGCCGACGGTTTTTTTAGCAGCGCGGGGGATACGGTTCTGGGCGCCGACGACAAGAGCGCGATCGCTATCCTCCTCGAAGCCCTCACCGTTTTAAAGGATTCGGGAACACCGCATGCCTCGATTGACTTGGTTTTTTCAACCTGTGAAGAGATTGGACTGCTGGGGGCCAAACACCTTGATTTTAGCCAGATCGCGGCCAAAGTCGGCTATGTTCTGGACGCCCGCGACCCAGATCGCCTGGTGAACCGGGCTCCGGCGGCCAATCGACTGCATCTCAAGGTTTTCGGCGAAGAAGCGCATGCCGGCGCCTCGCCCGAAAAAGGCATCAATGCCGTGTTCATTGCCTCACGCGCGATCGCGGCGATTCAATGGGGGCGACTGGACAGAGAAACCACCTGTAACATCGGCACCATCCGGGGTGGGGTGGCCACCAATATCGTGCCATCCCGCGTTGATATCGATGCCGAGGTTCGCAGTCACGACGAGGTGAAACTGAAAAACGCGACGGACCGGATCATCAGGACTTTCGAGGAGATTGTCGGCGGCATTCCTCCCAACCCAATCAACGGTGCCTGCCCGCGTTTTGCCTATGATTTGCAAGCGGATTTCAAACAGACGCATATTCCCGACGACCACTTGATCGTCAAGCTGGCCGCCAGGGCCGCCCACAATCTCGGCCGGAAAATGAGGACCCAGTCCGCCGGGGGCGGCTCGGATGCCAATGTTTTTTTCCAGAAGGGGATTGTCACCGGTGTTTTAGGAACAGGTATGCAGGACCCCCACACCAAGGGGGAGCGGATTGCTCTGGCGGACATGGCGAAAGCCTGCGAACTGGTACTGGAGATCATCCGGCTCTACAGCCGCGCAGATTATTGCGCG
>JASFTA010000368.1:0-3577 GCA_050114115.1 Desulfobacterales bacterium
ACCGATACTTCCGAATTCATCTCTCTGGGCAGTCTATACGACGGGGTGCTGCACACCGAGGCCCTGATCTCAGGGTTTGCTGGCAGCGCCGTGCACCTGGAGGAGCTGGCGGCGTTGGGCATTCGACCGGTGACCTATCAGGGGCCCAGTGCCATTCACTCGATCCTGCATTTGAAGGCTTGTGAAGGCGGAATCAAGGCCTGCAGCCTCTGGACCCATTGCCCTTATTACCTGGAAGGTACGTCCCATCCCGGCCTGATAGCCGCAACGGCCAACATTGTTGGCCGAATTTTGGACTTGACGCTGGATACCCAGGATCTGGCCCAGGAATGGGAACGGCTGAAAAGAGACATCCAGGTGGCCATCGAGGAGAATCCCAAGCTCCAGAAACTAATTGGCGAGTTGCGTCGGGCCAAGGTTCGCGGGGCCTGGGCCAATCGATCGGTTCCCAATCGCAGCGGGGACAAGGTTATTCGCCTCAAAGATTTTCAGGATCCCAACTGAGGACGGCCCCGCCCGCCCTCCTTTATCCGCTAACCCTGCCTTGTACGGACCCATGCCAAGAGACGGTCTGACGCAAGATTTTTTACGCGCGCGCTCCCGGATGCGGCCCGGGGGATCTTTTGCTTGTCGCGCCGCAACCTGATATAGAGTGCGCACCATCGCCATGCGTTGGCACCACCGGACACGAATTCGCGTGCCGGTGCTTGCCGCGATAGCCGTTGCCAGGAATTTGAAATGCCATGAGTGCCAAGGATTATTACCAAATATTGGGAGTTGCCGTGACGGCCGACACCAAGACAATTAAAAATGCCTATCGTGATTTGGCCTTTAAAAACCACCCGGACCGCAACAAGGATAACCCCCAGGCCGTCGATCGGATGAAGGCCGTCAACGAGGCCTATGCCGTGCTGGCGGACGCGGCCAAGCGGCGCGAATACGACGCGATTCGGACGCGTTACGGTGCCTCGGCCCATCGACAGTTTCGTCAGACCTATACCGAGCAGGATATATTTGCCGGTTCGGATATTTTTCGCATTTTCGAAGAGCTGACGCGGCTTCACGGATTTCGTCATTACGAAGAAGTCTTCAAGGAATTTTATGGCCCGGGTTACCGGTCATTCGAGGTCAAGAGACCCGGCATGTTTTTCAAGGGCTTCGTGTTTACCGGCGGCCGGTCACCCCAACCGCGCCTGCGCCGCGGCCGTGGTGCGGGTCCCGGGTTCGGGCGTATTGGCCGGCGCATGGTCGAGAAATTGATCGGGGCTCAATTGCCGCAGCCGGGACGGGATGTGGAGGCGACGATTCGCCTTTCGGCGGATGAAGCCCGTCGGGGCGGGCCCTATGCCTACTACTACCGCCAACAGGACAAAAAACTGGTGGTCAAAATTCCACCGGATGTCCGTGAAGGTCAGCGTATCCGGCTTGCCGGTCTCGGCGAAGCGGGTCGTGCCGGCGCTGCTTCCGGTGATCTCTATCTGCGGGTGGCGATCCAGAAGCCGCTGATCGCCGCGGTTAAATCCAAATTCAAAAACTGGTTTAAAAGCTGAAGGCGACGGACGCTACCTGACCAGGCCGCGTTAAATTGAAAGGTGTCGATATGCCCCATGTCATCGTGAAATTGTATCCGGGAAGATCCGAGGCGCAAAAACAGCAGTTGGCCCAGGCCATCGCCCGGGAAGTGGTTGCCATTGCCGGATGCGCCGATAAATCCGTATCGGTGGCGATTGCCGAGGTGACACCCGCAAACTGGGCCGACGAGGTCTATACCCCGGATATTCTGGCGCAGGCCGATACACTCTACAAAAAACCCGGATACAATCCTTTCCAATAGTCGCTCCGCCCTTCCGTCTGCGACCGGCAGATGGGAATCGGCATAAGCAACCAGGGGACTCGTCATGGCATTCATTCAGGGTGTATTGCTCAATTTACGCGGTTTCGTGCTGGGATTGCGGACGCCCCGGCTGCTGCTGCTGGGTTTACTCCGGTTTGTGGTCGTCCTGCTGATCTTTGTGGGGGCCGCCGCCTTTTTCGGATCTTATCACCAGGAGATCATCGCACTGATCTGGACCAAGCCCGCCAGCGTGTGGCTCGTCTGGCTATGGTATCTGGCCTCAGGACTGATGTCACTGCTCCTGCTGGGCGTCACCACAGTGTTGGGTTACGTCATCGCCCAGATTCTGTTCGGTGTCGTCATCATGGATACCATGTCGCGCATCACCGAAAAAATGGTCACCGGAAGGGAATTGGCGTCGCCCGCCATGCCGTATTTAAAACACCTTGCCTTTCTTGTCCGTCAGGAAATTCCCCGGGTGGTTATTCCCCTTGGCATTATTTTGGCGCTTATGCTGCTGGGGTGGCTGACCCCGTTGGGTCCCGTCGTGACGATCTTATCGCCCATGGCGGCGGTTCTTTTCCTGGCCTGGGATTACACCGATCTGGTGCCGGCTCGACGTATGATGCCCTTTAATCAACGTTTTCAACTCTTCCGCCGTCATTTATTGTTCCACCTGGGTTTCGGGCTCTTGTTCCTTGTGCCGCTGGCCAATTTGTTGCTGCTTTCCTTTGGGCCCGTAGGGGCCACCCTGTTCCATATCGAACTGGATCGCACCAAGGCCGCCACGGGCGCGATCTGATGCCAAACGGGCATTTTTACTGTTGAGACGGTGCTGAAAGCTACCGCCGGATGGAGGTGGTCGGCGGGTATGCAGCGCTTGCCGTAGAATTGGGAGACCGACGGGAAAGCAGGAGGGCCAGTAGAATGGCCCCTGCAAGCGCCAGGCCGCAAGCGGTCAGATAACTGATGCGGTAGGCTACGACCGGATTCCTGCCGGCATTGATCAGTAGGTCCACCAACGGGCCAGCGATCAACGTCCCGGCCAACCCCCAGCTGAGAAAATAGGTGGCATTGAAGAGGCCGAACCAGCGGGCCCGCTTGACGGGCGGAATCATATTGGCGGCCAGGGCGTAGGAAGCGGACAAAATCAGGGCCTCGGCCGCACCTTTGAGGAGACTGCCACCGAAGATCATCACCAAGCTGTCGGTCATCGCGAAGATCAGCAGATAGCACAGGCTAAGAGCGGTTCCCACCAGGATACCGACACCGTCGCCGGTCCGGGACAGAATCACGCCTGCCAGCAGGCCAGCGGTGATCATGGCGATCGATTCGGTATTGAAGATCAGCCCCAGGGTGCGGCTGGAAACGGCAAAGCCGTCATCCAGAAACAGGTATTGGGATTGGATCACGGCCACCGAGTTGCGACCAAAATTGATCAGGGCCATGGCAATCAGAAAAAAGGCAAACCAGCGAATCGATGATCCGGCGTCGCCATCGGCCGGCTCAGATTGGGGATTCTCCCCGCTGCGAATCCCGCCTTCCGGCATCCCCATCATGGGAATGGTGGAAACCAGCATGACCCCTGCGGCCACGAAGAATAGCGCGCCGCGCTCAAAGCCCCAACCCGGGAAAAAATGTCCATTGCCGTCGTAAAGCAGGCCGCCGATCCAAATACCGGCCATGCGGCCCAGTCCGCCCACACTGGTCAAGCGGCCCTGGACCGTCCCCCGGTCCTGAGAT
>JASFTA010000369.1:0-3576 GCA_050114115.1 Desulfobacterales bacterium
AATGAATAGGCCAAGCTTGAAGTATCGTTACTTGATAAGATCGATCGGTATCGTTCTCCTGGTGGTCATTCTGACGCGGGTTGATCTCGGTGATGTCGGGCGTCAGCTCCAGAATTGCCGTCCTTTGGCAGTTGTTTTGGCGATTTTCCTGATCGTGCCCCAGGTGGCCCTCCGCGCGTATCGTTGGCAGGGTCTGATGGCCCGTCTTGCCATTCGGTGTTCCTGGCGGCAGGCCCTGATTTTTTACTTCACGGGCATTTTCGTCGGGCTGGTAACACCGGGTCGCCTGGGCGAACTTGCCAAGGGTGTCTTCCTAAAGCAATACGGCATTGCATCCATCGGACGCTCATTACCGAGTGTTTTGGCCGACCGAATTCTGGATCTCCTGGTCCTCATGGGTCTGGCCCTGCTGGCGCTGCCGTACCTTGATCTGATGCCGCATGCGGGCAAGGTCTCCTTACTGATGCTGGGGTTGATGGCCGTCTTCATCGCTCTGGGATTGAAATGGTTGACCACGTCCAGCCAATTAAGCGTTTTCGCGGTAAAAATCAGAAAGCGCCTGAAAACTAACTGGTCCGGCTCGCTGGATGATTTCGTCGCCGGGAGCCGGACACTGATAGCCCCGGGGCTTTGGACCAGTTTGGTATGGACGGTCGCCGGTTACGCGGTCTTTTTCATCCAAACCACAAGCATTGGTTATGCTTTAGGCCTGCCGGCTGATTTCATGACCATCGCCATGGTCGTGTCGATCAGCATTCTGGTGGGATTCATTCCCATCACGTTTGCTGGCTTGGGAACGCGCGACGCCGTACTGATTTTTCTATTTGGTCAGACGGGTGTCAGCGAGACGGCGGCACTGGGTTTTGCAATTCTGTATATTTTTGTTAATGTAATTTGTCTGGGTATCATCAGTTCGGTGTTTTGGTTTTTTCTTCCCCAAAGGCCAGCCGGATTCAATGATCAAGATGCATAGCCGTTTATCGCGCAACCATATCGCTTGAATGGGGTGAGTATGAAGGGGCAGTTAAGTATCATCATTCCGGCGTACAATGAAGAAGGCGCTGTCCAGCAGACCTTGAGGGAACTCATCCCCCTGGCCCGCCAGCAGGATTGGCCGATTATTGTCGTCAACGACGGCTCGACGGATGCCACCGCCAAACAGTTGGAACCGTTCGATGACCAGTGCCGGCTTATTCATCATCCATACAATCGCGGATACGGGGCGGCATTAAAGACCGGGATTCGCTCGGCGACGACTCCGTATATTGCGATCTTTGATGCCGATGGTCAGCACCGCCCGGAAGATTTACTGCGTTTGACCGAAGCGGCGCCGAATTTTGACATGGTGATTGGTGAGCGCGCCGCCGGTAGCCGGGGCGATGTATTTCGAATTCCCGGCAAATGGTTTCTGACCCATGCCGCCAATTTGATCGTCGGGCAAAAAATATCTGATATCAACTCGGGGTTGCGGGTATTCCGCCGGGCATTCATCCGGAAAGTACTCCACCTCATGCCGGAAGGCTTTTCGTTCACGTCGACTTCTACGGTGGCCGCCCTGAAAATGGGTTTTCTGGTTCGATTTATGCCCATCCAGACACGCCGCCGTATCGGCACGAGCACGGTTCGACAATTCCGGCACGGGTCCATGGTGCTCATGTTAATCCTCAGGCTGGTCATTCTTTTCAGTCCCCTGCGTATTTTTACGCCGATGTCCATCTTCCTGGTGGTCGTTGGTGTTCTTTACGCCGCCTGGGTTATCGCCACCGTCCGCCTGACGCTGGCCAACGGGGCCTTGCTGTGCCTGCTGTCCGGCCTGATGATCTTTTTCTTCGGACTGCTCGTTGATCAGATCAGCGCCATGCGCCGCGAGCGCCATATGAATGAGGATTGAAGCAGATGGGCGGGATCATCGATTCTATTGACGCCGAGGGCCCTTGTACTCCATGACGAACGGCCATCGATCGTTTTCCATCGCTCTACAGCGGCCGGTTTTGATCGTAATGGTATTGCTGAATCTGGCAATAATCGGGGCCTTGCTGTTCATGGCCAGCGTGCCGCCGGTAAGCCGTGATGCCCTGACGCACCACCTGGCCATCCCCAAACTCTATTTAAACCAGGGCATCCTGATCGAATTGCCGGAGATCCCCTTCTCTTATTATCCCATGAACCTCGACCTGTTGTATCTTATCCCTTTGGCGCTGGGAAATGATATCCTGCCCAAATATATCCATTTGCTCTTCGGCGTTCTGACCGCGGGGCTCATCTATCGCTATCTGAAAATGCGCGCCGGGCGCTTGTGGGGGTTGTGCGGGTCGCTGCTGTGGCTGTCGACGCCCATGGTGGCAAGGCTATCTTCGGAGGTCTACGTCGATCTGGGACTTGGTTTCTTCAGCATGGCAGCGCTGTGCGCGATATTCCGCTGGGCCGCAAACCAGCGCAACAAGCGCGATTTGATATGGGCTGGATTCTGGTGCGGTCTCGCCTTGGGGACCAAGTACAATGCTTTGCTGGTGCTGGCGATTCTCGCCTTGCTGATTCCCTTGATCTATATCCGGATGAAGATAGGGCCGGACACGGCCGGTGCGACATCATCGATCGACCTCCCGGCGCACGCCTCAGCGGCGTCTGCCACGCGCACCGTCAGGCTAAAGGGCGGCGGGGCGTTTGTCAGTGCCACCCTTTTCGTCGCCGTGGCCCTCACGGTTTTTTCACCATGGATGATTCGGAATACAGTGCTCACGGGCAATCCGATTTACCCGATGATGAATTCGCTGTTCAATCGCGGTGATGCCAACACGACCGATGACTGGAGCCGAACCTCCACCATGGTGCAGGAGACTTCCAATACCTTGACGGTCCGCCGGCTGGTCTTCAAGGAATCTTTTGGGTACATCGCACTGCTGCCGCTGAGGATTTTCTTCGAAGGCCGTGACGATGATCCCCGCTATTTCGACGGCCGACTCAATCCATTTCTGCTGGTATTTATCATTGGCGCCATGGGATCCTGGCGCGCCGGCAATCGCCGTTTTGCCAGCGAACGCTGGGTGTGGTTTGCGTTTGCCTCGTTGTTTGTGCTGATGGCCATTTTCTTAGCCCCCATCCGCATCCGTTATCTCTTGCCGGTCCTGCCCGCCTTTATCGTCCTGACGGTCATGGGGATCTATAACGCCAGCGCGCTAATGGGCACAATAAGGCGCCCAGCGGCCCGCTTGACGGGTAGCCTGACGCTGGCGGCAGTCGTGGTGGCGATGTTCGGGCTGAATGCCGACTATATCGTCAAGCGCTATCGCCACACGGAACCATGGTCATATTTAAGTGGTCGCACCACGCGGGATGCTTACATTACCAAGCGTCGGCCTGAATACCCACTGGTGCGGTATGCCAATGACCATCTAGCCGCGGACGCACGCATCCTGGCGCTTTTTCTAGGCCAGCGCCGCTATTATTTCGATCGCGACGTCGTTTTCAGCGAAGGCTTGATCGGCAATGCTGTCGCCAATTCACAAACGCCTGAAGAAATCGGCCTGCAACTGAAGGCCATGGGGATTACGCACCTCATGGTCAGACAAGACCTTT
>JASFTA010000370.1:0-3575 GCA_050114115.1 Desulfobacterales bacterium
TCCGGCCGGTACCATCCTGGCGGGAACCAGAGAGGAGAAACCGCATGTTGCAGAAATTCGTCATATCCCACGACAAAACCAAGGATCGTTTTGCCATTCGGGAGATGGCCATCATCGACAAGAACCTGGCCAATAAGGAAGCCTCGCTGCTGCGCGACGAGGACTATGCCTTTTTGTGCGAGGAGTCATACAGTGGGAGCGCGATCGCCGCTTCGATCGACCGGGGTCTGGAGGATCTGGTGGCGACGTTGCGAACCCCCAATTTCTTCCCGATCAAAGTCTATGCCCTCAAGATTGCGGAATCCGTGATTGCGCTGAGCAATTCCGACGACAATCTCCGCACCGCGCTCGTTTTCAACGACCTCGATCTGATGGGTACCGAGACCGCGCAATAGGCTGGTCCTCGGTGCCGCCAGGCCTTCGGCCGCCAACCGCTGCACTGCTACGGCCGTCGGTTGGCGATCGAAGCCGAATCCCGATTCTCCCGCAGCGACTCATGACCGGGGCGCACGCCCTTGCCGCAAGACGCAATTTGGTGGGACGTGCCGCTAGATCTTTCCCCGCTCGCTGGCCATATTGATATAGGTCTCCACCGTATTGGCCGGCGGTATATATTGATCCTCGCCCGTTTTTTGCTTGAGGATCAGTGCGTCGGTGGGGCAGGCGCCGATGCACAGCCCGCAGCCGATACAGCGGTCGCGATTCACCGCGGCCACCTCTTCGACCGTGATGGCATCCACCTGGCAGCGCTCCACGCAGGTCTCGCAGGCCGTGCAGTCCGCGGCACGCACCTCGGCATAGTAATTGGTGTGCACCGCCAGGGCCGGTTTGTCCAGGGTCCGCATATTCTTGAGGATCTGGCAGCAGCAGCCGCAGCACATGCAGATGTTGACCGGCTTCTGCGAATTGGAGGGTTGGAGCACCAGACCGGCTTCCTCAGCGGTCTTGAGCAGACCGAGCGCCTCCTCCTGGGAGATGGTGCGCCCCAGACCGTTTTGTTCGTAATAATACGCACCGCTGCCGAAGGTCAGGCAAGCCTCCATGGGTTTATCACAGCCCTGGCCTACCATGGCGTGCTCGCGCCGGCAGATGCAGGGTGCCACGACGATCTTGGACTGCTGGCGGATAACCTCTTCGGCGGCCTCATAGGGCGTGACCCTCATTTCGGCGTTTACGCTGTGGGCCACCGGAATGACGCGCAGCTGTTTGGTCTTGCGGTCCGTCCAGCCCTTCTTCATCAGGTAGGGGATATATGCGCTCACGTCCCTGATCAGGTCTTCGTCCAGGTCGTTGACATGGTATTCCCAGATGCCGATCACGAACTGGGCGGCCATGTAGGTATGCTGGTCGCCCTTGCTTCTACGGAAGATCAGTCCCTTGCGCGACATTTCCTCCAGGGCGGGGGCCAGTGCGGAGGCCTCCCGGCCAAGCCGTGCGGCGATGGCCTCGGCCGGCTCGGGCATCATGCTCAAACCGGTGGCGATTGCGGCCTCCTCCTCCGTGAACAGGCGCTTCAAAATGCGTAGCTCCACACCACTTTCGGTGGCCGGGTAGCCGGCCGGCAGATTGTCCAGATGCTCGGCCAAACGCTGATAGACGTCCATGGTCATGTGGGTCTCCCTGTAAATTGTGAGGTCAATGCGTTTTGATCTGCCTCCTTCCGGCGTCTGTTCAAGAAGACCACCGGTCTGTCACCACGGGCCTACCGGGATAAATTCGCGCGGGTTTGACACCCGACCCTACCTGGGCACACTTAGGGTGCCCAGGCGGGGCGGCGATAGCCGGTGTCGGCGGGCGCGCGCGGTCGAATTCAGGCCGCGGCGTATGCGGGCAGCACGATCAGCATCAGCTGGCCCTTTCGGCCGCCACCTTCTTTAGTTTGTCGTTGGCCCAGATGGCCACCTCGACCCGTCGGTTCAAGGCGCGTCCGGCGGCGGTGTCGTTGCTGGCGATCGGTTCGTCATAGCCGAATCCCCGCACGTCGAAGCGTGCCGCATCGACATTCTGGCTGGCCAGATAGCTGGCCACGGACTGGGCGCGGCGCTGGGACAGTCCCAGGTTGTATTCAGCCGAGCCCGTGGAATCCGTATGGCCGGCCAGCATGATATTGGTGTCGGCGTATTTGTTGAGAATCGTGGACAACTGGGCCAGTTCGGTCCGGGAGTCGTACTTGAGATCGGATTGATCCACATCGAACAGAATTCCGGAGTCGAAGGTGATCTTGATGCCCTCGCCGATGCGTTCGACCCTGGCGCCGGCGATATCCCGCTCGATTTCGGCGGCCTGCTTGTCCATATAGTTACCGATAAAGGCCCCGGCGACACCCCCCACGGCGGCGCCGATGAGTAGACCGGCGGCCGTGTTGCCGGCGGCATAACCGATCAGACCGCCGGCCGCAGCCCCGGCCCCGGCCCCGATGGCAGCCCCCTTCTGGGTGCGGTTCCATTCCGCACAGCCCATGGTGGAGGCGACAAAGGCCAGAATCAGGGCCCAAACGATGATTTTTTTGGTCATGGCGTATTCTCCCGAAATGTTTCGCGTGTCCAGACGATGATGGGGATTGGCGATCAATTTTACGCTGCCATTCTAATGGTTCCGCCCGCAATTAGCAACCATGGGGCCGTCGTTCGGATGCCAGCCGGTTGCAGTCGCGCATGGCGGCGCTGGCGAATATCGTCTTGGCTGCCGTGCATGACGTTTTTCGAGGGACGCTCTGACCGGTCTGCAACCGTCAGGCCCCTTGCGACAGGTTGTCCGCTGACGCTTTTCCTTTGAAACTTGGCCGACAATCGCCTATGGATGAGAGGTGCGGCCTTCGTGGCCGGCATATCATGAGTGCGCAGCTGGAAGCCTAAGCGATGAACGATCCAAACAGTCGAACGACCCGCAGGCCCGAGACTTCGCAAACCAAGCGGCCGCGCGCCCTCAAGCGACCGAGCGCGAACGGTCATCGCCGGTTCCCCCGGCTTGTGCGCTGGGCAGGTCTGTCCGTGTTGGCCGTCTTGGTGATCAGTGTCCTGATGGTGCTTCCCTGGCGCTGGCTGGCGCCGCCGACCTCGGCGTTCATGCTGTACCACCAACGATCGACCGATCGGGGCATCCACCATTTCTGGGTGCCCTGGGAGCAGATCGCGCCCTGGCTGCCGATTGCCGTGGTGGCCGCCGAAGACCAGAAATTCCCTCGGCACAGGGGGTTTGACTTCGATTCGATTTTGAAGGCCGCGCAGGAACGCCGGGGCCGGATGCGCGGTGCCAGCACCATTTCCCAACAGGTGGCCAAGAATCTTTTCCTGTGGTCCGGGCGCAGCTACCTGCGCAAGGGGCTCGAGGCCTATCTCACCTTACTGATCGAAGCCCTCTGGCCCAAAAGGCGGATTCTGGAAATTTACCTGAACGTAGCCGAGTTCGGGCCGGGTATTTACGGCGCCGGAGCGGCCGCCGAGATGATTTTTCGCAAACCGCCCTCCCGCCTGACCCTCAGGGAGGCCGCCCTTCTGGCGGCCGTGCTCCCCAATCCTGTCCGCATGTCGGCCCGGCGGCCATCGGCCTACGTGAACCGGCGGGCCGGCGAAATT
>JASFTA010000371.1:0-3573 GCA_050114115.1 Desulfobacterales bacterium
GGCCGCGGCCATTTTCGACGACCCTGCCAAAACCCGGTTTACGCCGGTGGCTTTCAAGGAATCCTTTACGGCGCTGCAATCCGGAGAGATCGACATCCTGGCGCGCAACACCACCTGGACCTTCCAGCGCGACACCAAACTGGGACTGGAATTCGTGGGGACCCTGTTTTATGACGGCCAGGGTTTTCTGGTTCACAAGAAACTGGGGGTCAAAAGCGCGCTGGAGCTCAACGGGGCCAGCGTTTGCACCCAGTCGGGCACCACCACGGAGCTGAACCTCTCCGATTACTTCGCCGTCAACGGGATGAAATACAAGCCGGTGGTTTACGAAAGTGCCGACGAAGCGACCGTGATTTACGATACCGGCCGCTGCGACGTCTACACCACCGATGCCTCGGCGCTGGCGTCGCGCCGCACCGTCTTGACCAAACCCGAAGACCACATCATTCTGCCGGAGATTATCTCCAAGGAACCCCTGGGGCCCGCTGTTCGGCAGGGGGACCAGCAATGGAGCGACATCGTGCGCTGGACCCTTTTCGCCCTGATCAACGGCGAGGAACTGGGGATTACCTCCCAGAATGTCGATGCAATGAAGAAGTCGACCAACCCGGCCGTCAAACGCTTCCTGGGCGTGGACGGCGATTACGGGCAGCACCTGGGGCTTACGGCGGACTGGGCCTACCGGATCATCAAACACGTGGGCAACTACGGCGAGATCTTCGATCGCAACGTCGGACCGGATACGGCCTTGGGCCTCGAGCGCGGGGTCAATGCGCTCTGGTCTCAAGGCGGTCTGATGTATGCACCGCCCATTCGGTAGGCACATCTCGGCAGGCGCGACCGTCGGACATCATGGCGCGGCGGTCGTGCTTCGCGTTCTCCCCCGGCTTCGGCTTATCTTCGACAGGGATCGGTGCCGATGGCGCAAGACCGCAATACCGCAAGGGCGCAACCGCCGTTCCGTCTGCTGAACGACGCCCGCGTGCGGGCCTGGGCGGCCCAGGCGCTGGTCCTGGTCGTTTTGATCGCTGCGGCCGGCTACGCCGTTTACAACATCGGCCAGAATCTCCACAAGGCGGGGATCACCACTGGTTTCGGCTTCCTGGGCGAGTCCGCCGGGTTCGACATCAGCCAGACCCTGATTGCCTATTCCAGCCGCAGCACATACGCCCGCGCGCTTCTGGTCGGCATTCTCAACACCCTCCTGGTATCGGTCCTGGGGATTGTGTTTGCAACCCTGCTCGGCTTTGCTTTGGGCGTGATCCGGCTTTCACCCAACTGGCTGGTTTCCCGTATGGCGGCGGCCTATACCGAAATCATCCGCAATATCCCGCTCTTGCTTCAGGTGTTGTTCTGGTATCTGGCGATTCTGGCGCCGCTGCCCGGGCCGCGACAGGCCCTGCATATCAACAACTGGATCTATCTGTGCAACCGCGGCCTGCAGGTACCGCGGCCGATCGGGGAGCCTGGTTTCGGCGCCACCCCCATGGCGCTGGGGTTCGCCGTCATCCTTGCCATCGTGCTGGTCCGCTGGAACCGGTCGCGGCAGATGCGGACCGGCGAGCGTTTTCCGGCCTATTGGATCTCGCTGGGCCTGCTGGTGGGGCTGCCCCTCCTGACGTTGGGCCTTACCGGGTTCCCGCTCCATTGGGAAATTCCGACCCTGCAGGGATTCAACTTCGAGGGGGGGGTGACGCTCCTGCCGGAATTGATCGCCCTGTGGCTGGCGCTGACCCTTTATGCCGCGACCTTTATCGGGGAGTATGTCCGGTCGGGCATCATGTCGGTGGATCCGGGCCAGGCCGAAGCCGCCCATGCCCTGGGACATCGCCCCTGGATGACCTATCGCCTGATCATCATCCCCCAGGCCATGCGGGTGGTGACCCCGCCCCTGATCAGCCAGTATCTGACCCTGGTGAAGAATTCTTCCCTGGCGGTCGTGATCGGGTACCCTGAGCTGGTGCATGTCTTCGCCGGTACGGCCCTGAATCAGTCCGGGCAGGCCGTGGAGATCATCAGCATCACCATGGCGGTCTACCTGGCGATCAGTCTGATGATTTCGCTGTTGATGAACTGGTACAACAAGAAATTCGCCCTCCGGGGTACTTAAGGTCCCACCATGACCGCGAAATGGACGCCCAAGCCCTCGCTGCCGCCCCCGGCCCTGGAAAAAGGCATCGGGGGCTGGATCTATAAAAATCTCTTCGCTTCGCCGGGCAATACCCTGCTCACGGTTTTCGGGGTGGCATTGCTCCTCTGGGCGGTGCCCCCGCTGGTCCGCTGGGCGCTGCTGGACGCCAACTGGATCGGCCAATCACGCAGCGCCTGCGATCCACTGTCCGCGGATGCCCCCACCGGGGCTTGCTGGGTTTTCATCAAAGTCCGGCTGGGCCTCTTTGTCTACGGATTCTATCCCGATCCCGAACGCTGGCGCGTGAATATCATTTTTGTGGTCGGCGCCCTGGCGCTCGGGCCCCTCCTGGCGCCGAAACTTTTCAGGGCCAACCGCCGGCAGGTCATCTACACCATCGCCGCCGTTGCGGCGGTTCTGATCTTTTTTGGTGTCAAGCCGGCCGGGGCCGCGCTGGGCTTTTTCGGCCTGCCCTTCCTGCTGGCGCGGATTTCCCTCAAGAAGCGGCTGACCACCGAGGCGGGCGGGATCAAAAGCATCGCCCCGGGTGCCGGTCTTGCCCTGCTGGGCGCCCTGGCGGTCTATGGCGGCCTGCGCTGGTTTATCGCGCCCGGCCCGGCGGGCGTTATCGCGACCCTGGCCGCCTTGTTGAGCCTGCCCCTGATGTTTGCCAAACCCCTGAGCGTGATGGTTTGGCGCGGGGTCTTCCTTTTCACGGTCTATCCCCTGTTTGTCTTTTTTATGCTTGTCGGCGGCGTGTTGGGCCTGCCCCATGTGGAAACCCACTACTGGGGAGGGCTTTTCCTCACTCTCGTGGTCGCCGGCAGCGGCATGGTCACGGCCTTGCCCATCGGCATTCTAATGGCCCTCGGCCGGCGCTCCGAGATGCCGGTGATCAAGACGCTCTGTGTCAGTTTTATCGAGTTCGTGCGCGGTGTCCCGCTGGTCAGCGTCCTGTTCATGGCCTCGGTCATGTTCCCGCTCTTTCTGCCCGAGGATGTGAACGTCGACAAACTGCTGCGCGCGCTCGTGGGGATCACCTTCTTTTACGCGGCCTACATGGCCGAGGTGATCCGCGGCGGGCTGCAGGCCATACCCAAAGGGCAGTACGAGGCCGCCCAGGCCCTGGGCTGGAGTTACTGGAAGATGATGGGGCTGATCATCCTGCCCCAGACCCTGCGCCTGGTCATCCCGGGGCTGGCCAATAATTTTCTTTCCCTGTTGAAGGACACCACGCTCGTGGCCGTGATCGGACTGCTGGATCTCTTGGGTATTGCCAAGGCGGCCATGGCAGATGTGGAATGGCTGGGATTCACCAAGGAGGCCTATGTGTTCGCCGCCGCCGTTTTCTGGACCTTTTGTTTTGGGCTCTCCCGCTACAGTGTTCACCTGGAGAAGAAGTATCACGTGCGTTACCGCTAACGAGGCCACCTTTAAAAAAA
>JASFTA010000372.1:0-3573 GCA_050114115.1 Desulfobacterales bacterium
CGCATTACGACGACGATGGCTATCCCATTCAATGGCTGCGATCGGCCCTGCCGTCCAATACGCTGGCCTGCCTGAACGGCCTGGCGGAGGACGCCCGCCGCCGGCAGATCTTGGGCCCGTCGGTTGTGCTGCGCCTCCACACCTTTGATGAAACCAACCGGCGGATTCGGCCGGAGCGCATCGTTCAACAGATAAGGCAGGAAGGGGGACGCGGTCTCATCGCCCTGGTCGGCGTTCAGTCCAATCAGTTCCCGCGGGCCTTGGACCTGGCCCGGACCTTTCGAAAAGCGCAACTGCCGGTCTGCATCGGCGGCTTTCATGTTTCCGGCTGTCTGGCGATGCTGCCGGAAATGCCGCCGGAACTCAGGACGGCCCAGAAACTGGGGGCCAGTCTTTTTGCCGGCGAGGCCGAAGAAAGACGCCTGGATACGGTCCTGCGCGATGCCTGGCAGGACGCGCTCAAACCGCTTTATAATTATCTGGACCGTCCGCCGGATCTGACCGATCAGCCGACCCCGATCCTGCCGCCGCAGCACATTCGCCGCACGCTCGGTTCGCTGACCAGCGTCGACCTGGGCCGCGGCTGTCCGTTCAAATGCTCGTTCTGCACGATCATCAATGTCCAGGGCCGCAAAAGCCGCTGCCGCACGCCGGATGCGCTGGAAGCCGTCATCCGGGACAACTATGCCCGGGGCATCAACCGCTTCTTTATCACCGACGACAACCTGGCGCGTAATCACAACTGGGAAGTGTTTTTCGACCTTCTGATCCGTCTGCGGGAAGAGGAAGGCTTCAACATCAAGTTCACCATCCAGGTCGACACGCGCTGTCACCAGATTCCGGGTTTCATCGATAAGGCGGCCCGGGCCGGGGTCGGCCGGGCGTACATCGGCCTGGAAAACATCAATCCCGCCAATCTGAAAGCGGTCAACAAGTCCCAGAACCAGATCAGTGAATACCGGACCATGCTCCAGATGTGGAAGCAACGGGGCGTCATCACCTATGCCGGCTTCATCGTAGGCTTTCCAAACGATACCCGGGAATCCATTCTGCGGGACCTCGAAACGATCAAGCGCGAACTGCCCGTGGACATCCTGGAGATCAGCTTTCTGACGCCATTGCCCGGGTCGGCCGACCACCAGGCCCTTTACACCGCATCCACCTGGATGGACCCTGATCTGAACAAATTCGATCTCGATCACCGCGTAACGCACCATGCCGTCATGTCCGACGAAGAATGGGAACGGGTTTACAACGAAGCCTGGACGCGCTTTTATACACCGGCCCACATGAAGACCATTATCCGGCGGGCCGGCGCCTGCGGCCTGAGCACGGGCAAGATCATGTTCATGATGCTCTGGTTCGCGCTGGCCCTGCGCCTGGAGAGCGTGCATGCGGTCGAGGGCGGCTTTTTCCGCCTGAAATTTCGCCGCGACCGCCGCCCAGGGCTTCCGATCGAAAAGCCCCTGCCATTCTATATCCGCTACGGCCTTGACATCATTCGCAAACATCTCGAAATGGCCTTTTGGCTGATCCGCATGGGCTGGTTCAGCCGCAGGGTCAAATGGGACCCGAATCGCCGCGCCTATATGGACGCCTCCCTCCAGCCGGCCGATGCCGATCGACCCCGAGCCCTCGATCGGAACGCGGCCTAGGATGGCCGGCAGGGCCGGATCGACGGTCCTTAATGCTGAGCATCCGCAATGGCGACCTCCTCGAAGGTCTTAATGTCCGCCAGCACGCGCGTGGCCGCGTCGATCAGCGCCATGGCCACCGCTGCCCCGGTGCCCTCTCCCAGGCGGAAGCGCAGATCCAGCAAGGGCTCCAATTGGAGGTGCGCGAGCATGAAGCGATGGCCCGTTTCCACCGAATTGTGGCTGGCGAAAAGATAGTCCCGGGCCTTAGGCGCCAGCTGACAGGCGATCAGGGCACCGGCCGTGGCGATCAATCCGTCACAGACCACCGGAATGCCCTGGGCGGCGGCGCCGATGACGATCCCGGCAATGCCGCCGATCTCAAACCCGCCCACCTTGGCCAGCACGTCCAGGGCGTCGGCCGGATCGGGCTGGTTGGTATCTAATCCCTTCTTGATGGCGGCTTTCTTCCGCGCCAGCCCCTCATCGTCGATACCGGTACCGCGCCCCGTCAAGACGTCCAGATCCATCCCGGAGTATGTCGCAATGATGGCTGTGGAGGGTGTGGTATTGCCAATTCCCATGTCGCCGGCGCCGAAAAGCTGCACGGGCCCCTCGGCCAGAACCGCCGCCACGATCCCGATACCGGCCTCGAGGCTGTTGACGGCCTGGTCACGGGTCATGGCCGGCCCCACAGCAAAATTGCGGGTACCCTTGGCGATTTTTTTATGAAAAATGGGCAGCGCGGGATCAAAATCGGCCGCCACGCCCAGATCGGCCACCCGCACCTCGGCCCCGGCATGCCTGGCCAGGACGTTGATCGAAGCGCCGCCGTGCACGAAATTATGGACCATCTGGGGCGTCACTTCAGAAGGAAAGAGGCTCACCCCTTCCGCGCAGATGCCGTGATCACCGGCACAGGTCACAATCACCTTGCGCTCCAGACGCACGTCCAGGGTTTTGAAGATGCCGGCCAGCCGCGCGCCGACCTCTTCGAGCATACCCAGGCTCCCGGCCGGCCGCGCCTGCTGCCGCAGCCGCTCGAGGGCCCGTGCTTGCCATTCTCGGCTGGGGGCTTCTATCGATTCAATGGTGTCTTGCAGTTTTTCCATATCGCCTCCGATCGACGGGGTTTATTTGTGCATAGCGCGACAGGGCAGGATGGTTTCCCCCCCCCCCCGCATGGGCCAGGGAGGGGGAAATACGCCTGGCCTGCCGTTTAGGGGACCACCCCAGCAGGATTGTAGGGGGCGAAAGCCTACCTTCGGCGATGTCGGGTGCAAACAAAGCCAGGCCCCTTTTCATTTCACAATACAAAACAAAAGAATACGCCGCACGCAGGCGGGCTGGGACGAGGGGCATAAAAAAACCGCGTCCCACGCCTTGGCGCGACACACGGAATTCAGCGGACAACATCCTTCCAATCAAGTTGCCGGGCAGGTCTTCTGGCTTGCAGATCAAACCGTCCATCGCGCCTTCCCACCCCGCTTCTGGGCAGTGGCTGGGCCCCTTATGGCGAATCCCCCCACGGAGCCCCTGCGATGGCCGTCTCTGCTCACAGCGCCGGTCCAACGCTACGGAATCTCACCGTATTCCCTTTTCACCCTGTAACCGGTCAATGCCGACCGACGGCAAGGCACCGCGACAACCGCGTACTCCTTAGTATGGCCGATTCCAAAAGGCAATGATCAATTCCCGGTCAGCCCTGGGTTTGGTCATTCTCCATGAAGACCGGCCTCAAATCGCCGAACGACTGGTCTGCGCAATGATCATGCTTATTATCTAAGTGTACAGGCGGTTGAATGATACCGCGAGAATCGTTGATACGGCTGCCGGTTGTCCACAAGAAAAACCGCCACATTGGTCTGGCGTTTAAAGCTTTACAATGATAAATGGTTGTGTTATCCATCGCTTTTTCTTTAAGTGGCGCTAATACCAT
>JASFTA010000373.1:0-3558 GCA_050114115.1 Desulfobacterales bacterium
GACTGGATGGAAACATCCAGGGCCGAGACCGGCTCGTCACAGATCACCAGCCGCGGCTCCAGCGCAATGGCCCGGGCGATGCCGATGCGTTGACGCTGCCCGCCGCTGAATTCGTGCGGAAAGCGGTTCAAGGCACTCCGTGGCAATCCCACGCGCTCCAGCAGCCGGCCCACCCGTGCCCTTCGCTCCGTGGACGTGCCGATACGATGAATGCGAAAGGGTTCTTCCAGAAGTTCCTCAATGGTATGCCGCGCGTTGAGGGATTCAAAAGGATCCTGAAAGATGATCTGCATGTCGCGACGGACATCCTGTAGGGCGATCCGATCGAGCGTCATGATGTTGCGCCCGTTAAAGCGCACCCGCCCGCCGGTGGGTTGGTAGAGCCTTAAAATCGTACGGCCGACGGTGGTTTTACCGCACCCGGACTCCCCCACCAACCCCAGGGTCTCGCCGGCCCGAATGGTAAAGGAGACACCATCCACGGCCAGCACCTGGGCCACGCGACGGCGCATCACGCCACCGTAGACGGGAAAATACATCTTGAGATCCTCGACCGTCAGCAGCGGAGGGCGCATGGTGTTCTTCTCGGCATTCATGGTGTTGGCATCAACCGTTGATCCCATCACGTCGCGGGCGCCCCCGCGGGGGCTCTCTCCCAGGGTTCAAGTTCCATGGCCAAATAACAACTGGCAAGATGCTCAGGACCCACCGCCACCAGGGGCGGTGGAGCCGTGGCGCAAACAGGCCGGGCATGGGGGCAGCGGTTCTCGAACCGGCAGCCCGCCGGCAGATCGTCCAGGGCGGGCACCACGCCTTCGATGATCCTCAGCGGCTGTTTGTGGGGCGAATCCAGCGTGGGAATCGAGTGCAACAGTCCGCGTGTATAGGGATGGCGCGGGTTGGCAAAAAGCTCCCGGATGGGGGCGCTCTCGGCCACCTTGCCGGCGTACATGACCACGACCTCGTGGCACAGTTCGGCAATCACGCCCAGATCATGGGTGATGAAAATCACCGCCATGCCCGTTTCCGCCTGGAGCTCGCGGATCAGGTTTAGGATCTGGGCCTGGATGGTCACATCCAGCGCCGTGGTGGGCTCGTCGGCAATCAGAATATCAGGCTTGCAGGCCAGGGCCATGGCAATCATGACCCGCTGGCGCATCCCGCCCGAAATCTGATGCGGATATTCGGCCATGCGTTTCAGCGGTTCGGGAATGCCGACCTTCTGAAGCATCTCCAGCGTGGCCTGCCTGATATCGCTGTCGGTCATCTCCGTGAAATGCAGCCGAAAAACCTCGCCCACCTGCCGACCGATGGTGTGCACCGGATTGAGGGCCGTCATGGGCTCCTGAAAAATCATGGCGATCTGGTTGCCGCGCACGGCATGCATGGCATCGGCCGTCAAACCCACAATGTCGCGGCCTTTGAATTCGATCCGCCCAGCTAATATTTTCCCGGCCGGGCGGGGCAGCAGGCGCATGATCGAAAGTGCGGTGACACTCTTGCCACAGCCGGATTCGCCCACGATCCCCAGGTTGCGTCCCTTGTGCAGCACGAAGCTTACATCGTCCACCGCCCGCACCGGGCCGTCTTCCGTATCAAAAGCGGTGACCAGGTCGGCCACATTCAAAATGACATCATCCAAAAGATACCCCCTGCTCACGATTCCCGCTTAAAGGTCTCATCCCGATTGGTGACCGGTCCGAAAACATCCCCCCGGCGCATGGCCTCGCGGGTTTCCGCGTAGCGCTGGGCGTCGAACCAGAACAGGCCGCCGGTTGAAGTGCTGAAGGGGCTGAACAGACTGCGAGACAAGCGCGTGGCCGGCGGATTCGGGAATCGCCACCAACGCCAGTAGGCCTCCCGGAAATACGGCACCATGAAGGTCGGTACAAAGGCCCCGGTGGCCTGCACCTTTTCCTGAATCTGCAGCGCCAGAGCGATGCGCTCGTCCTCGTCCAGCGAATCGCGGTAGCGGTCGATCAAACGGTCGATTTCCGGATCGTCGGTATTGGTAATGTTGTTGGTCTGCGGCCGGTGGGCGTTGACCGAATGCCAGAACTCCCAAAAATGCGGCCGCATACCGGTACTCCAGCCCAGCCAGCCCACGTCGTGGCGCTTCTCCATGATTTTCTTGTACTGGGCCGCCGGATCGAGTCGTTGCAGCCGAAGTTCGATCCCGGCTTTGAGGGCTTCTTCTTTGAGCACCACCAGCCGGGGGGTATGCTCCTCGCGGCTGTAGGTCACCTCCACCGAATAGCGCTGACCGTCACGCGTCCAAATGCCGTCCGGCCCCCGCTGCCAGCCGGCCGTTTGCATGAGCTGATCCACCTGATTCAGATCAAAGCGTCTGGCCGTGATCTCAGGGTTGGAATACTTGCCGTACCCGACGTAGGGGCCTTCCAGGCGGAAATAATCGTTATGCAGAACGGTTTGAATCACGCGCTCGATGTGCATGGCGTGGGCGAAGGCAAATCGCAGCGGCGGGTCCTTGAAAATATTCCGGTCCAGATTGAGCCAGAGGCCCTGGGCCGACTGGGGGGTGTCGTTGAAAAACCACATGCGATGGACATAGCCCTTTTCGACCACCGGCGTGCGGCTTTTGTAGTGCCAGAACTTGGGCATGGTCAGCGCAAAACTGTCCAGCTTGCCTTTCTTGAAGTACTCCCACTGCAGGTTGAAATCGCGGATCACGGTGTAGCGCACGCGGTCCACGTTGAAACGGTGGCGAAAATAACGCCGGTCGCGGGCCCACCAGTCCGCTTTGCGCTCGAAGAGAATATAGCGTCCCTTCTTGAAGGCCGTGATCTGGTAGGGGCCGGTGTTGGGGACGACTTGCCAGTTGTAGCGCCGCACGAAATTTTCGTCGAGTTGGCAGTAATAGTGACGGGGTGTGGGCCCGATCGTGATTTTGAGATGCAGATCCGGCTGGGCCTTGGTACCGACAATGGCCATGGTATGATCGTCATAGACAATCACGCGATCGATCTCTTTGGTATAGTAATCGTTGTACCAGGGCGCCACAATGTGTTTGGAGCGCATGAACTCCAGGGTGTAGACAAAATCTTCCGCCGTCAGTGGGTGGCCGTCAGACCAGCGGGCCTCCGGGTCCAGCTTGAAATACATGGTCTTCTTGTCCGCCCCGAAAGCCCAGTGGGTGGCCAGTTCCGGAATGATGTTCTCGGTGTTGGGATGAATCCCGATCAATCCGAGCTGGTTTCCCAGAATGGCGCCGCGGAAACTGGAATTGGAATCCGGCCCCACCACCCGGAAAGTCAACGGAAAGGAAAGCAGGGCCTCATGAAAGGTGCCGCCCTTGACCGCTTGCGGGGAAGCAAAAATCGGATCGCGGTCATTGCGCCGCCATTCGATCCCCTCCGGCAAAGTCTCCCGGGGGTAGGGCGTCAACGCCTCGCAGGGTGCAACCACCGCCTCCCCGACCGCCGTCTCCGATCCCGGCGAGCAGCCGGAAAGCAGCGTCAGCAGGCCCAGAAGAATTACGCCCATGATAAACGCCACTCGCGATTGAACGTTTGGTCTATCCATCAAAAAAACTTCCCC
>JASFTA010000374.1:0-3556 GCA_050114115.1 Desulfobacterales bacterium
CTTTACCGCCGCGCTTTCCGTCTGGCGGATGATTGATAACGGGGTTCAGCCCGAGGACGGCGACGTCCTGGTATCGGGCGCCACCGGCGGCGTCGGCAGCATCGCTGTCTCGATCCTGGCCAAAAGCGGCTACCGGGTCGTGGCCGTCAACGGTGTCGTGGACGAGGCCGACTATCTCAAGGAAATTGGCGCGGCCGATGTGATCAGTATCGAAGAGGCCACGGACACCAGCGGACGCCCCTTGCTGAAGGGGCGCTGGGCGGGCGGCATCGACACGGTGGGCGGGGAGATTCTGGCCACCACGATCAAAACCGTCAATTCCGACGGGACCGTCACCTGCTGCGGGAACGTGGCCTCGCCCGACCTGCCGCTGACGGTCTACCCCTTTATCCTGCGGGGCGTGACCCTGATCGGGATCGACTCCCAGAACTGTCCCATGCCCATCCGCACCAAGATATGGGATAAAATCGCCTCGGACTGGAAGATCGCCTGGCTGGAAAAGCTGACCACCGAGGCACCCTTTGCCCAACTGGACGACAAGATCGAATTGATGCTCCAAGGCAAGCACCGGGGGCGCACGATTATCAATCTCGGCGAGGCTTAATCGCTTTTGAAACCGGGCCGGGGCTTAAACGCTTAACACCCGTCTTTTGTCCGCATGAGAAAACAAGCAACATGAACCGCGTCCGGAGGCGCCCCAGATCAAGGATTGCCCCGAGGTCTGCCGCGGCGCCCACGGCGGTTAGGGCGCCGGCGAACCATGGTATCGTTCTACAGCCTGATCATTTTCTTCTTCATCCTGGTTCTGCTGTACACAGCGGTGACCCTGGTCCTGTCCTTTTCCGGCTGGCTGCTGAAATTGCGGGCCTCCCGCGGCAACCAGCCGGCAGACCAAGTTCGCATGGCGATCGATCGGCGTACCGATCGCCTGAAGTCACTGGCATTCAACGCCACGGCCGTCCTGGTGCTGTTCGTCATTACGCCGTTTGTCCTGCTTTATTTTATGGTTTGGCGCTAAGCGGCCGCCGGGCATGACGACGGCATATTTTCGCGCGCGTCGGCCGCCCTTAAGCCCCGCGGCGCTGCAATTTTCTGTCCGGAGTGAAAAAGACCATGCCCCAGCCGAATCCGGCCTATATTCGTGAGCTATTCGACGTCATCAACGCCAGCCCTTTCCCCAGTCACATGAAGATGCGGCTCGATATCATCGAACTGGACAAAGCCGTCGTCAAACTGGCCACCGCCCCCTGCCACCTCCAGGCTTACGGCATCGTCCACGGCGGTGTCCTCGCCACCCTAATCGACACGGCCACCTTCTGGGCCGTCTACCTGCGGATCCCGCAGGACGCGGGCTTGGTGAACATCGATCTCAAGTTGAATTACCTCAAACCGGTGGAAGACGGCCCCCTCACAGCCGAGAGCCGCGCCATTCGCTCCGGCCGATCCCTTTCCTATGCCGAAGCCCGGGTGTGGGATGCCCAGCAGGTGCTGGTGGCCCACGGCACATCCACCCTGATGCAACTGCCCGACCGGGGGCTGAAGTTGAAAGCACCCAAATTTATCGATTGACAACCCCAGAGTGCGCATGGCAAACCACCGGACCGAACTGCCCAAGACGATCAGCGGTAAAATCCGCCGGGTGGAGCTGAGGAAAACCGAAAAGAAGAAGCAGGACCAATCGGCAACGGCCCACGAGCATTTTTATCATCAGTTTCCGGAACTGCGGTCCAAGGCCCGCTGAGGAAGCGTCATGGCGAACCCGACAAACGATCCGCGCCGCGGCCATGTGTTCCCCCGGCGCGTGGATGCCCCCCTGCCCACCGCGGTCGAAGCGGACGGGGTCTGGGTTGTGGATCAACAGGGGCGCCGCTACCTGGACGCCAGCGGCGGGGCCGTGGTGGTCAATGTGGGCCACGGCCGTCAAGCTATTGCGCAGGCGGTCTATGATCAGATCCGCGCCTGCGGTTATGTGCACCCCACCATGATGACCACGCCGGTGGTCGAAGAACTGGCAAGCGTGTTGAGCGGTCATGCCCCCGAGGGGATCGACCGCTTTTATTTCCTGTCCGGCGGCGGGGAGGCCAACGAGGCCGCCATCAAGCTGGCGCGTCAGGTGCATCTGGCCGCCGGGCGACACCAGAAATTCCGCCTGATCGGCCGTTGGCATTCCTATCACGGGTTGACCCTGGGGGCGCTTGCCGCCATGGGGCGCACCGCCTTTCGGACCCCGTTTGCGCCGATGCTCAACGATGCGGTGCACATCCCGCCCCCCTACTGTCTGCGCTGCGCCTACGGCCTGACTTATCCGAATTGCGCCTTGCGCTGCGCCGGAGCGCTTGAGGAGACCATTCAGAACATGGGGCCCGAAACCGTCTCCGCCTTTCTGGCCGAGACCGTCAGCGGGGCATCCCTGGCCGCTTACCCGCCGCCCGCGGGGTATCTGGCCGCCGTGCGCGAGATCTGTGACCGCCATGACGTGCTGCTGATCCTCGATGAGGTCATGTGCGGCATGGGACGCACGGGGCAGTGGTTCGCCTGCCAGCACGAAGGGGTCACCCCGGACATGGTCACGCTGGGAAAGGGACTTTCCGGCGGTGCCGTAGCGATCTCGGCCCTGGGTGTCCAGCACAAACATTTCGATTGTGTCTGCGCCGACGGGGGCAACTTCGTCCATGGCGGTACGTTTTCCCACCATGCGGTGGCTGCGGCCGCCGCGCTGGCGGTCATCCGGATCATGGCGGCGGAGCAACTGGTGGCGCGCGTGGAGCGGAAGGGCCCCGTCCTCGGCAAGATGCTCGCCGAACATCTGGGCGAACTGCCGTGGGTCGGCGACATCCGCGGTATGGGTTTTCTGTGGGGTGTGGAACTGGTTGCCGACAGGAAGACGCTGCAGCCTTTTCCACGCCGGCACCAAATTACCGAGAAAGTCTGGCAGACCCTCTTCGAGCGTGGCGTGATCACCTACAAGTCAACGGGGTTTGCCGGGGGTGACGGGGATGCCATCATCCTAGCCCCGCCCTTCATCATGTCGGACAAAGATCTACGCACGGTATGTGCAAGGCTTGGCGCCGCGATCAAGGAAACACTGGGCCGTTGATGGTCCGCCATATTCGGACCCGAAAACGCTCCACGGCCTGTAGCTTACACCAGCCCAACCATAAGGGCCGCAGGGCGGTCACCTATCCTGAAAAATTGGATCGGTTAGCTGAACGGGTTGTGCGCGCTATTCCACCGCGCCGCCTTTGTCTTGCCAGGCCTTGAGGCCCCCTTCGAGGAACTAGACCCGGAAATCCTGGCCTTCGAGGCGATCGGCAACCGATTGGCTCACACCGCCGCCTTTGACACAGTAGACCGCGAGGTCGCAATCGGGCGGCAGCGTCGGAATCCAGTCGTCCGTTCGTTCCGGATCGTGCCATCTGGCCGAAGGGATTTTTTTGGGGCGCGGCATCGAATCAGCCCGGCGGCGGACATCGAGGATGTGAGCCGAAGGGCCGGTGGTTAGGATTGCCTGCAGGCCCATGGCCGATAGAGACTTGACCATATTTATATTATCCCA
>JASFTA010000375.1:0-3553 GCA_050114115.1 Desulfobacterales bacterium
TACCTTCTACGTCCTTTTGAAAGGCGAGGTGCGCATCCGCAAGGACGGTGAAGTCATCGCCACCGTGCGGGCGGGCGAATGCTTCGGCGAAATGGCCTATATTGCGGGACAGGCCCGCAATGCCACGGCCTCCACGGCCACCGAATGTCTTCTGATGAAAATCAACGCCACCTTGTTGGACAAGGCGCCGGACACCATTCAGCTTCTCTTTTTTAAAAATTTCGCCCGCACCCTGTCGTATCGACTGGAGAAGAGCTCTGCTCTGAACCCGCTGGGTAAGGCCCTTTGAGCGGAATCCGCAGAAAGGCCTGAAGTATGATCATCGCAGCATCTGCCGGTCAGACCGATGTCGGGAAAAAACGCAAAGGCAACGAAGATTCGTTTTTGATCGACACGGATTTAGGCCTCTATGTGGTGGCCGACGGCATGGGCGGACGCAAGGCCGGTGAAGTCGCCAGCCGACTGGTGGTCGATACGCTGCAGAAGACGCTCCACAAACTGCTAGCCGCGGACAACCCCGGCCAGATGGTCGGCTTCGACCGCAATCTCTCCACCGAAGCCAACCAGCTCGTCTACAGCATTCGCCGCGCCAACCTCAAGACCTACGACTACGCCCAACACGACGAAAAATGCAAGGGTATGGGCGCCACCGTTTCGGCGGTTTTCTTTCGCGACGATCAGATTGTGGTCTCCAATGTCGGCGACAGCCCCATTTTCCGAGTGCGGGCCGGTGCCGTCGAGACCGTATCCACGATCCATACGGTCATGGCCGAGCAGGAATCGATTGCCCCGGCGGGCGGTCTCAAACTCGGCCAGCATTATTTACACATGATCACGCGCGCCATGGGCATCAGCGAAACGGTCAATCCCGACACCCGCGAACTGAATTGCCAGGTCGGCGATATTCTGGTGATTTGCTCCGACGGGCTCAGCGATAAAGCCTTTCCCGAAGAAATCGGCGAAATCGTTCAGCATCAGGCGCCGGAGCCCGCCTGCCAAGAACTGATCCAGATGGCCAATGAACGCGGCGGTGACGACAACATTACCGTGGTGGTCATCCGCATCGAAGGACTCGGAGAGCGTGCCGGAACAACGCCCGCAGCCCTTAAGCCAACACCTGAGCCCCAGGTGCTGGTCGAATACGATACCGATGATGCGTCCTACAGCACTTTCTCGCGCAACCTGCGCATCGACGGAATTTTTCTGGAAACGTCGGAGCCCATCAGTGAGGGCGAAAGCCTGATGATGAACATCAGCGCCCCAGACAACGACACCAGTGTGATGGTTTCCGGACTGGTCGTGGGCCGCAGCCCCAAGGGGATCGAAATCACCTTTGAAGACCTGACCGCCGTCCAGCTCGAAACCCTGAAGGCCCTTGTTCGAGATCTCTGACGGGCGGCCCACAAAAGCCTAAAAACATCACCGCTAAACGCGCAACCCGATGACCGCCACCAAACCTTCCACGCCGAAAAATCAAGGCCGCCGGTTCTGGCCTTGGATGCTGACCGCCTTAGGCATCGGCATCCTGGTGGCAGGCGGTGCCTGCATCGTTTTACAGGCCATCATCGCTGGTATCGTTGAGGAGGCCCTGCTCGCCTACGCCGCCCGCTACGGCATCCAGGGGTTGTCCCTCAAGGTCCGCCAGATTACGCCCTGGCACGCCGAAATCCAGTCGTTGGGAATCGGCGGTGCGCAATCCGATGACCGGATAGGGTTGGACCACCTGAGTGTTGACTACAGCCTCTCGGGCTTGAAGGCCCATCAGATCGAAGGGATTGCCTTGAATGGGCTTTATCTGCAGATCGAAAAAACCGCCGAGGGCTGGGCTCTGACGGGCCTGCCGCCCCTGTTGTTGAGACCAGCCAACGCACCGGATAAGGCAACGTCGCGGCCGATCCGGCCGGACTGGGGGGTTAACCGGCTTGAAATACGAAACAGTCGTCTGGAAATTCGCCGGGGCGAGCAAAGCCTCAGCATGCCTTTCGACTTCCAAGCTCAGGCCGTCGGTCATACCAAGGACCACTACCAGGGGCAAATTGTCTGCCATCCCGGGGAGCAGACGATCCGCACCGATTTTGATTTGAATCTGGCGCAACAACAACTGACAATCGAGGGCGAATCGGAGGCGCTGGATTTGCGACGCCTGAGCCACATCCTGGTTCCGGAGCGGGACCCGGCCCCGAACGGCCGGTTGGCCGCAACCTACCAGGCCCGTCTATCACTGGATCCGCCGTCGCTCCAAACGGCCGTCATTGACATTCGACTACCGGGCCGTCTCGATCTGGCGCCCGCCGTTAGCCTAAAGGCCCTCGATCCGCAAACGCCCCTGGCAAATGTCACGCGCAACACCGATCGTACCTGGACGCTGCATGTTCCGGGCATGGTCTTGACGACCCCGGATCAGCTGCGCGTCACGGATTTAAATGGTCGGCTGGTTCCCGGAGAGGACCAATGGCGCTGGAAGGGTCAACTCACGCTGTGCCTTCAACCACGAGCGCACGCTACCGCGGAAGGCGTCGAAGCGCCAAGCGCCAATCGCCTGCCGATCACCTATCACGGCGAATGGACAACCGACGGCCGCTGGTCCCTGGCCTTAGACGGCGCAAGCACGCCATGGGCACTGGAGGCAAACCCCGACCGCCGGACGGACGGAAAATTGGCCCGTTTTGGCTTTGCGCCCCGCCTGAGCGTGCGCGCCCGCGGTCAAGCGCGTGATGTTCACATCAAGGGCACCGCCCAATTGGCCGATTTCAAGGCAACGCTATCTGGGGTGGCGGTCAGGATTCCCAACGTGGCACTCGAGGCGACGAGCGATGGCCCCTGGGACCAGATCAAGGGCCGCTACGATCTTAAGACCGATAATCTACGCCTGCGTATGCCGCAGTTCCAAGCCCGCGTACCCCGCCTTTCGATCGCCGGAGCATTCGAGGCTGGTAACCCGGGGTGGCGCCTGTCGGGACAGACCCGTCTTACGAGGGCCGCCCTCCACCTGCCGGATCAGCAAATCCGCTTGGAAGGCCTCCGTCTCCAAGTGCCTTTCTCCTGGCCCTATGCACCGGGAACGGCTGACGGCACCTTCAGCCTGGCCGCCGCCACCTGGCAAGATATCGCCCTGGGTGCGGCGCACGGCAAGATTCGACAGCACGAAAACGGCGCCGACGTGCACATCGCCCATGAAAGCCGGGTGCTTCCCGGCGGAAAACTGCAGGTTGATGGTCGCCTGAAGCGCGACCCCGTGAACGGCCGCCACCGAATGGATTTCGACTATCGTTTCGCGCGCCCCGCCAGTCCGGATGACATCGATCTTGGTGACCTGATGACGGCGTTGACCGGCATCCACTTCAACGGCCGTATCGAGGCTGAAGGGCGCGGCTCCTACCGGGCCGGACATATGAACGCCGGCCTGCAACTAAATCTCGCCGGTGGTCGCCTGCTGCTGCCCGAACAAAAGGGCGGGCTGGTGGGGCTGCAGGGTGCCATCGCCTTTCCCGACCTGCTGGCAATGCGCACCGCCCCCCGGCAGTCGTTTTTCTTCGAACGCGCCTATATCGGG
>JASFTA010000376.1:0-3542 GCA_050114115.1 Desulfobacterales bacterium
AACCGAGGGACAGTTTCGGGGTCGCCTGGCGCAGGCCCTGCGGGAAAAGCGTGACCTCAAGGCTGAAAAACTGCGGCAGAAATACAACAAACGGTTCGTCACCCTGAACGACCGCCTGATGCGGGCTGAGCAGGCCATCGAACGCGAATCCGAACAGGTCAAATCCCGTGGCATCCAGACGGCGATATCATTCGGAAGCGCGGTGCTGGGCGCCTTCCTGGGGCGTAAAGCCGTAAGCGCCCGTTCCGCCTCCCGGATGGGCTCGGCCATGAAATCAGCCAGCCACATGCGCAAGGAGAAAATGGATGTCGCCCGAGCCCGGGAGCGGGCCGAGGCGGTTAGACAGCAATTGGACGATTTGGACGCGCGGCTGCAGATGGATATCGAACAGATGGCAACCACCCTCGACCCGGAGGCGATCGAACTCAAGACGATCGCGGTCAAGCCCAAGAGCAGTGACATCACCCTGGTATGCTACGGTCTGGGCTGGCTGCCCTACCGTCGTAACGCCGGCGGCGGTCTCGGGGCCGACTGGCGTTAGAGGTCCCTGCTATCCGCCCCCATGCGCCGAGGCGAAATCTCCACTGCCGCTGATCGGGCGGGATGGAATCCTGCGTCCGCGCGTGCCCCTCGCGGGACAAGGGCATTTTGGCGGTCCCGGGCGCCGCGCGGCCCCGACGGGGCCTCGCAGAAATGCTTGACGCCGGTGGCCAATGTCGTTAAGTTCAAACCCTGTCCAGCCATAACGTTAATCTCGTAACCATATTGCTCAGTTAATCGAGAGCAAACACTGTCCGGATCACGGTCTTCTACGACTGCTCGCCGCCGGCCTTAACCTATCGCCGCGATGCGCCCGCCGGCTGTCATAATGATCCGCTAACCAAAGAACGCTGCACCCTCATGACGCATTTCATGACCCCCTAACTCGCGAAAGGAGGAAGGCGATATGAAAAAGTATCTGATGATACTGACAGCGGTTTGTTTCATCCTGACCATGGCCCCCATGAGCGCCCTGGGCGAACCCGTTACGATCGACTGGTGGTTTGCCCACGGAGGACGCCTGGGGGAAAAAGTGCAATCCATCGTGGCGGATTTCAACGCCTCCCAGAAGGAATACAAAGTCGTGGCCACCTACAAAGGCAATTACCACGACACCATGACGGCCGGGATCGCCGCGTTTCGCTCCAAGAATCCACCCCATATCCTGCAGGTCTTTGAAGTCGGAACCGCCAGCATGATGGCCGCCCGAGGCGCCGTCAAACCGGTATACGAGGTGATGGCTGAATCGGGGCTGCCCTGGTCGCCGGATGCCTACCTGTCCACGGTCAGCGGCTACTACACGACCCCCGAAGGCCAAATGCTGTCGTTGCCCTTCAACAGTTCCACACCGGTCCTGTATTACAATGTGGAGGCCTTTAAAAAAGCCGGCCTGGATCCCGACAAGCCCCCCAAGACGTGGACGGAAGTGGCCGACTATGCCCGTAAACTGGTGGCCGCCGGCTATCCGGGCGGGTTTTCGACGGCCTGGATTTCCTGGATCCACCTCGAGAATTTCAGCGCCTGGCACAACGTGCCTTTCGGTACCAAGGCCAACGGATTCGAGGGCCTCGACACCGAGTTCGTGTTCAACAAAGGCCCCCAGGTCAAGCACGTCCAGGCCCTGGCCGACTGGCAGAAAGAGAAGATCTTCGTCTACGGCGGGCGGCGCAACAAGGGCAACGCCAAGTTCGCCTCGGGCGAGGTCGCCATGTATACCGAGTCTTCGGCCGGCTATGCCGGATTCAAGAAGACCTGCAAATTCCCTTTCCGCACGGCCATGCTGCCTTATTGGTCCGAAATCAAAGGCGCACCGCAGAATACGATTATCGGCGGGGCCAGCCTGTGGGTCCTGCAGGGCCACTCGGCGGCCGAATACAAGGGCGTGGCCGCCTTTTTCAATTATCTCTCCAAACCGGAAGTGCAGGCCGACTGGCATCAGTTCACCGGCTATCTACCGATCACGACCGCAGCTTACGAATATACCCAAAAACAAGGGTTCTACAAGGAGAACCCCGACATGGAAACCGCGCTCAAACAGATGACCCTCAACAAACCCACGTCCAATTCCAGGGGGCTGCGCTTCGGCAACTTCGTGCAGATGCGCGCCATCATGTACGACACCCTGGAAGCCATATTCGCGGGTGATAAAACCGCCCAGGCCGGCCTGGACGATGCCGCGGCCAAAGGCAACCGCCTGCTACGCAAATTTCAGAAAGCCAACGAATAGCGCACGTTGCGCCAGCCGCCCCGCCCCCGGCGGGACGGCCGGCGCCGTTAGCGGCCGCGACCGGCGGCCGGAACCACAGACCCGATCCGCCTCATGGAAAAGCGCGTCGTCTTCGACAATAAAGTGCTGCCCTATGTCCTGGTGGCCCCCCAGATCATCGTGACCCTGGTTTTCTTCATCTGGCCGGCCTCCCAGGCCCTCTACCAGTCCGTTCTGCAGGAAGACGCCTTCGGCCTGTCGAGCGTCTTCGTGGGTCTGGACAATTTCGTCTACATATTCAACGACCCGATTTATCTCAATTCGATCAGGGTAACCCTGGTCTTCAGCATCGCGGTGGCCGCCATCGCCATGGTGTCCGCCCTGCTCATGGCCGTCATGGCCAACCGCGCTATCCGGGCGGCGACCACCTACAAGACCCTGATCATCTGGCCCTACGCCGTAGCACCGGTGGCCGCGGCCGTTGTATGGTATTTCCTGTTTAATCCGACCGTGGGGATGCTGTCCTTTTTTCTAAAGGCCATCGGGATCGACTGGGATTTCACGCTCCACGGGGGGCAGGCCATGCTGCTGGTGATCATCGCCGCGGCCTGGCGGGAGATCTCCTACAATTTTCTCTTTTTTCTGGCCGGGCTGCAAGCCATTCCCCTATCATTCATCGAGGCGGCGGCCATCGACGGGGCCTCACCGCTGCGGCGCTTCTGGACCATCACTTTCCCGCTGCTCTCCCCCACCGTTTTTTTTCTGGTGGTGATGAATATCGTTTACGCTTTCTTCGATACCTTCGGGGTAATCCATGCGATCACGGAAGGCGGGCCCAACGAGGCCACCAACATCATGGTCTTCAAGATCTATCACGACAGCTTTGAAAGTCTCGATCTCGGCGGTTCCGCCGCCCAGTCCGTCATTCTGATGCTCGTGGTGATCGCCCTGACCGTGATTCAGTTCCGCTACATCGAGCGCAAGGTTCACTACTAATGAGTGTCCATCCAGGAATGGTAGATTTGGGTTCAGGCCAAGGCCGCAGCGAATTTGAAACCGCAGGCGTAGTCAGGGCTACGTCGAGGATTTCAAATGAGCGAGAACGCCGGCCTGGACCCAAAGATGTCTTTTATGGGTGGACACTAAGGAATTGACGATGGTCGAAAGCCGTCCCGGACTCACCTTCCTGACCCACGCCATTCTGGTTGTGGGCGTGTTGATCATCGCCTTTCCGATCTATGTCACCTTCGTGGCCTCGAGCCACACGCTCGAAGACATCACGACCTCGTTTCCCTAT
>JASFTA010000377.1:0-3537 GCA_050114115.1 Desulfobacterales bacterium
CACCGGCGTGGGCATCGACAAACAAAGCCTCGAAGCCACACTCTATCACGGTCTGATCGGCGAGGCGCCCGCCGCCGACCTGCTGCATACCACCAGCATCGAAAGCCTCCATGTGATGCCTTCGAATGTGGAGCTGATCGGTTTCGAGGTTGAAATGATGGATACGGCGGGGCGTGAGTCCATTTTGAAAGAATTCCTGAACGACCTGCAAGGCCAATACGATTATATCCTGCTGGACTGCCCACCATCCCTCAGCTTGCTGACGGTCAACGCCATGACGGCCGGCGACCGCATGCTAATCCCGTTGCAATGCGAATTTTATGCCCTGGAAGGTCTGAGCCAGTTGTTGCAGACCATCAAGCGCATCCAGCAAAGCTTAAATCCCCGGCTGGAGATTGGCGGCATCCTGCTGACCATGTTCGACAAGCGCACGAACCTGTCTCACCAGGTGGCTGAAGACGCCAAACGCTACTTCAAGGATCTGGTTTTCGAAACCACCGTACCCCGCAATATCCGCCTGGGGGAAGCCCCCAGTTTCGGCAAACCGATCCTGCTCTACGATGCCGCCTCCAGCGGCGCCCAGAGCTATATTCACCTGGCCGGCGAAATCATCAACAAGCATACGCCCATCACCGCAAGTTAGCCGCATGACCCGCAAAGCCACCAAAACCAGGCCTTCGTCCGCGACGGGCGGGCGCAAACCGCGCAAATTGGCATTGGGCCGCGGGCTCGATGCCCTATTACCCGGCAAGGCTTCCGAAAAGGACGCATCCACAACGCCCTATCTGACCTGCGCGATCGACATGATCCGTCCCAACCGTTACCAACCGCGCCGGCAGTTCGCCACCGATGAAATGGCGGAACTGGCCGCTTCGATCAAAGCCCAGGGGATCATCCAGCCGCTACTGGTGCGCAAAGACGCTACCGGCTACGAACTGGTGGCTGGCGAGCGTCGTTTGCGGGCAGCCAAAATGGTCGGATTGACCGAAGTCCCGGTGGTGATCAAGGACCTGAGCGATGCCGAAATGCTGGAGGTGTCCCTGGTCGAAAATATTCAGCGCGAGGATATCAACCCCATCGAAGAAGCCGATGCCTATCACCGTCTGATGAACGAATTCGGACTGACCCAGGATCAAGCCGCCCAGCGGGTGGGCAAAAGCCGATCGGCCGTGGCCAATTTTCTGCGGTTACGCCAGCTCGAGGAACCCATCAAGCAGAGCATCGTGAACGGCACCATCAGCATGGGCCACGCCCGCGCCCTTCTGGGGCTGGACGCGGCTGACGCGCGCCTCAAGACCTGGCGTACCATCGTCGCCCGCAAACTCTCCGTCCGGGAAACCGAAAAACTGATTCGCCGGCACAAGGTCGCCGCCCGGCCCAAACCCGCTTCCCCATCCTCATCGCTGGATCGTCACCTGAAGTCGGTGGCCGAAGACCTCTCCCGGATTTACGGCACCAAAGTGGCGATTCAACGTCAGGGCAAGCGCGGCCGCGTCGCCATCGAATTTTACACGGACGACGACCTTGACCGCCTGATCGCCCTGCTCAAACAAGGCTGACAACCACCGAACCGCCCGATGAAGATCATTCTCGCCCAAACCGCCGGTTTCTGCATGGGCGTCCGACGCGCCGTCGAAATGGTCATGGAGGCGCCGGAAAAACACGACCCGCCAATCTGCACCTACGGCCCCTTGATCCACAACCCCCAAGTACTTGAACTGCTTGAAGAAAAGGGTATTTCCATTTTGGATGGCGTGCCGGCCAGCGGCAAGGGCACGGCCCTGATCAGGGCCCACGGTGTCCCCCCCGAGGTAAAAAACGACCTTGACCGGGCCGGCTATGCCGTCATCGATGCCACCTGCCCCCGGGTCATCCGCGTCCAGACCATTATTCGCAAGCACAGCGCCAAGGGCTATGCCACAATCATCATCGGTGACCGCGATCATCCGGAGGTGATCGGCCTCCTGGGCTACGCCGGCAACCAGGGCTATGTGGCCGCCTCCCTGGCGGAACTTGAAGTCCTGCCGCAGTTCGAAAAAGCCATCGTGGTGGCCCAGACCACCCAGAACAGCCGCAGCTTCGCCGACATCCGCGCCTGGGCGCAGCAGCAGCGACCGCACTACAAGCTGTATGAAACCATTTGTGATTCCACCGAAAAGCGACAGTCTGAGGTAAAATGCCTGGCCAAGCTGGTGGATGCCGTGGTGGTGGTCGGCGGTAAGGACAGCGGCAACACCCAGCGCCTGTTCGAGATCGCGAAAGCCTCCGGCAAACCCGCCTACCACATCGAAACCGAAAAAGATCTCGATCTGGAAGCCCTTTCCGGCATGCAGAGCGTTGGTATCTCCGCCGGCGCTTCAACCCCCAACTGGCAGATCCGTAAAGTCTGTCGAACACTGGAGTCCGCACCGTATCAGGCCGCCAAAAGCCTGCGCAGCCGGCTCTATCACCTGCTGCGCACCTTGATCCTCACCAATATCTACGTCGCCCTGGGGGCCGGTTGTCTGGCTTTGACCGCCCAGAAACTACAAATGCTGCCGCTTTCACTCCTGCACGTCGCGATTGCCATCCTCTATGTGCTTTCGATGCATCTGATGAACAACCTGATCGGCAGCGAAGCCGATCGCTACAACAGCCCGGAGCGCGAACGCTTCTACAAACACTACAAAGAGCCCCTGGTATTTTTGGCGATCGCCGCCGGCAGTGCCGGCCTGGCCTTGGCCGCGACGGCCGGTCGGATGTCTTTCGGTGTTCTGCTGGTGATGAGTCTTCTGGGCCTTTCCTACAACCGTCGGGTGCTGCCGGCCTTCCTCAGCAACGGGCGCTACCGGCGCATCCGGGATATTCCGGGCTCCAAGACTTTTTTGATCGCGGCGGCCTGGGGGGTGGTCACCACCGTGCTGCCGGCTTTGGCGGCGCGCCAGATGACCCCGATCACCCCGCTGGTGATGATCTGGACGGCCGGCATCGTTTTTTCACGCTCGGCGTTTTTCGATCTTCTCGACATCCAGGGCGATCGCCTGGTGGGCCGCGAAACCATTCCGGTCCTGCTGGGTGAAAAACGAACCGCCGACCTGCTCAAGCTCAACCTCCTGATGATGACCATCCTGCCGCTGATGTTGAGCATTTCCGGTCAGACGCCGTCCCTGGGCTTCCTGCTGGTGCTGGTTCCGGTGGCCATGATAACCGTGATCCGGTCCCATGAAACCGCCAGGATCCCCACCGGTGCGCGTCTCGAATTTTTGATGGAGTCGCACTTCATTCTGGCCGGGGCGTTGAGTCTGATATGGCAATACCTGCTTTAAACATGACGGTTTCGTAAAATGCCCGATATCTGCGTTGCGCCTAGCCCTCGTCATTGCGGCGTTCGTTAAGTAAGCCTCATTTCTCCAGCTACGCAAGCCTTGATCTCGAACCTTTTACGAAACCGCCTGAATCAAGATTTTCTAAACTTTTTATAATAGATTCGCTTAGAAATATTTACGGCAGCCGGTGTCGCTGTCAAGCGCGAGGATCGGCTGAATTCCGGCAGGCACC
>JASFTA010000378.1:0-3534 GCA_050114115.1 Desulfobacterales bacterium
TGAGGCCCGGTCCGATTCCTTTTTTAACGCCTGGCGCTCGATTTCAGCCTGGGTGAGCTTGCGCTGGATCTCGTCGATCTCCACCGGCAGGCTGTCGATCTCGATTCTCAACTTGGAGGCGCACTCATCAATCAGATCGATGGCCTTGTCGGGCAGAAAACGA
The DNA here is from genome assembly GCA_050114115.1 of Desulfobacterales bacterium. Classification (GTDB taxonomy): domain Bacteria; phylum Desulfobacterota; class Desulfobacteria; order Desulfobacterales; family UBA5852; genus JABZFP01. The sequence continues at coordinate 164 of JASFTA010000378.1, forward strand.
TCGGCGATATAGCGGTGGGAGAGGCCGGCCGCGGCCACGATGGCCGAATCCTTGATGCGCACCCCGTGATGGACCTCGTATTTCTCCTTCAAACCACGCAAAATGGAGATGGTGTCTTCGACCGTGGGCTCGGTCACCAGCACCGGCTGAAAGCGGCGCTCCAGGGCCGCGTCCTTCTCGATGTACTTGCGGTATTCGTTCAGGGTGGTGGCACCCACGCAGCGCAGGGTGCCGCGGGCCAGGGCCGGCTTGAGCATGTTGGAGGCATCCAGGGCGCCCTCGCTGGCGCCGGCCCCCACCAGGGTGTGCAGCTCGTCGATGAACAGGATGACCTCGCCCTCGGCGGCCTCGATTTCCTTGAGCACGGCCTTGAGGCGGTCCTCGAACTCGCCGCGGTACTTGGCGCCGGCAATCAGGGCCCCCATGTCGAGGGCCACCAGGCGGCGATCACGCAGGGTTTCGGAAACGTCGCCCTCCACGATGCGCCGGGCCAGCCCCTCGACGATGGCGGTCTTGCCCACGCCGGGCTCGCCGATCAGCACCGGATTGTTCTTGGTGCGCCGGGAGAGCACCTGGACAATGCGGCGGATTTCGTCGTCGCGGCCGATGACCGGATCGAGCTTGCCCTGGCGGGCCAGTTCGGTGAGGTCCCGGCTGAATTTCTCCAGGGCCTGGTATTTCTCTTCGGGGTTGGGATCGCTGATACGCTGGGAGCCGCGGATCTCCATGAGCACCTTGAGCAGGTTTTCACGGTTGACCCCGTGGCGCTGGAGAATGTCGGCGGCCTCGCCGCCCTTGCGCTCGGCAATCACCATGAGGATGTGTTCGATGCTGACGTATTCGTCCTTCATCTTGGCGGCTTCGCCGAAAGCCCCTTCCAGGACGGCGCGGGCATCGGCGGAGAGGTAGACATCCACCGCGCCGCTCACCTTGGGCTTGCGCTCCACGGCGGTCTGGACCTCGTCGCGTACGCGATCGGGCGAAGCCCCCAGCTTGCGCAGAACGGACCGGGCCATACCTTCTTTTTCCTCCAGCATGGCCAGCAGCAGGTGTTCCACCTCGATCTGCTGGTTGTTGAAGCGCGATGCCAGGGACTGGGCGTTCTGCACGAGTTCCTGGGATTTGATGGTCAGCTTGTCGAACCGCATTCATACCTCCTGATGGACGCAATCATTGAACGTTTGAACAAGCTAAATTTTAGACATTACCTATGAATTGTCAATTGCATTACTTTAAGTAATTTTTAACCATAGTTAATGATTGGGCGGCCAACCGTGGTCAGGTGGCCTTTGACGCAGGCTTTCGTAAAGCACGATCCCCACGGTTGTGGACAGATTGAGGCTGCGGATGGTGCCGCTGATGGGGACGTGGTAAATCGACTCCGGAAAGCGCGCCTGCAGTTCTGCCGGTAGGCCGCGGGTCTCCGATCCGAAAACCAGAAATAAGCGATCCAGCGACGGCATGTTCCAGAAGGAACGCGCCCCGCCCTTGGAAAACAGACAGACCTCCTCCGATCCCGGACTCATTTTTTTCAGAAAGGCATCGACATGATCCCAGACCTTGAGATTGACGTGGGGCCAATAATCCAGTCCGGCCCGTTTAAGATAGCGGTCGTCGAGCGAAAAACCCAGCGGGCGGATCAGGTGCAGACAGGCCCCGGCCCCCAGGCAGGTGCGGCCGATATTGCCCGTGTTCCAGTGCACCTCGGGCGCCACCAGAACCACGTGGCGTTCTATTGGCCCTCTGTCGGCGGCGGTGGGTTTGGCGATTGAGGACTCGTCTGGGGGCATGGTTACGAGATGGGGCGTAGGGTCCCAGGATCCAAGGGATCGAGGGTCCAAGGACTAAGGGTTTATTTTCGCGCGATATGGCCCATTTTTAAAAATTTGATAGACGCGCTCAAAGTTATGTTTAGGGCGGTTTTGCAAGAGGCTGCCAGAGCAAGGCTTGCGAAGCCCGCGGAATGAGGCGTACCAAGTCTACGCTGGCTGACAAGGACTGAAGCGGAACACTGATGTCGGGCCTCTTTCGAAACGGTCAAAATTCAAAAGGCTTACAGACAATTTCGCGGATCTTGAGTTCGAAGATCCGGGCGGCATGGGCCGGCTTGACCACCAGGGCCGCGTCCGCACCGTGAGACGATCCGCCCACGGCGATGATATCCCTTCCGCTCAAGGTGCCGGCGTCGGCCGCCATGACGGCCACCTCCACGGCGACCTTGGTGCCCTGCCCGAAGAGCTTGAGGGTGTCCGCCATCAGCAGAACCGGATAGAGACCCGGATGCTTCTTGGACAGACCGCGCTCGACCCCGGAGAGCGCATGGGTGGCGGCGACCACCTGAACGCCCTTGCTGGTCAAGTCGGCGCGTACGTCTTCCGGCAGGACGGATTGAAAGGGCTCCCTGAAACCGCAGTGGTAGGTCACGGCCGTGACCTTGAAGCCGGGGCAGTGCTCCAGGGCCTGGTAGGCCGTGGCCCCCGTGGTGCTGGCCAGCACGATTTCGTCGAGTCCCAGCGCCTGTCCGCGCGCGGCGGCCGCTTTCAGGGTCTCGACGGTGTTGGATTTCCCGGGTTTTTCGAAGTACATCGCAACCCTCCTCTTGGCAGACGGCCCGGCCTGGGTTACAAGAAGCTGATCGATAATAGTTTTTTGGCCCCATATCTGTGTTGGGCGCTCGTTTTAAGTCCTCCAAATACAATTGTATTCCTCCGGCTTAAACTCGCGGTCAGCCGTATCTGGAACCAAAATCCAGATTCTAAGATGGCTTCTGACAACGGGCCGGCGGGCTTCGATTCAAATTGGAAATGTATCCTTAAACGCTGCGCGGCGGCCTTGTCAAATATCAAAGAGCGTCCGCCGTCGACAGGCCGAACGGAAAGAAAAAAATGCTGATCGACTGCCACACCCACCTATTTCCGCCTGAAATTCGCGATGCCCGCGAGCGCTTCTTTCCCAACGAGTCGGCCTTTGAACTGCTTTACGGCGATCCGCGCTCCCGCATGGTCGGCGCGCGCGACCTGATTGCCGCCATGGATGCCGACGGGATCGACCGCGCGGTGGTGTTCGGGTTTCCCTGGCGTCAGGCGGAAATCTTCAAACGCCACAACGACTACATTATTGCGGCGGTGGCCGCGCATCCGGACCGCCTGATCGGCCTGGCCTGTTTCGAAGCGGTCCACCCGGAAGCGGCGGTGGAAACCCGCCGCTGCCTGGATGGTGGTTTAAAGGGCGTGGGGGAGCTGGCCTTCTACGAGAACGGCATCACCGCCGGCAGCCTGGAAAAGCTGGCGGTGACCATGGACATCTGCCGGGAGCGCGGGGTGCCGGCGATGCTCCACACCAACGAGCCCGTCGGCCACAATTACCCGGGC
>JASFTA010000379.1:0-3528 GCA_050114115.1 Desulfobacterales bacterium
CGCCTCGAAAAGGTTATCGGTGCGGCCGCCTTTTCGATGCAGAATGGGGGGCGCGGCAAGCCCTATCATCGGCTGTTCGACTATCTGGCCGGCGGTTCGTCGTGGACCGCGTACTTGCGCTACCTACTGCTCTCCCTCCGATATATCTGGAAGCGCTTTCAACTCCGCGAGGTGTTCCGGCAGCCGGGGTGGGCGGGTATCGCTAAATATCCCCAGTTGTGCGTGACCTTCTCCGCTTGGCTGGAAAATAACCGCCTGGAGGAACTGGGGCGTCTTTTTGAACTCCCCATCACTACCTTCGGCTACGGCAACCTCGATGAAATCCCGGCGCCCTACGCGCTTCGCTACATGAGCCCCATGACGCTTGTGGCCGGCCTGCTCAGCGGGATCGAACTGGCGCGGTTTCTACCCGGTTGGCTTTTGGTGAGGCGGTTTAGGTACGGTTTCCAGCGATTCTGGGAAAGGGTGGCCTGGGACCTCAATGTGCGGCTGAATGTCGAGGTCAAGGACATCCAACGCAGCGACCAGGGCATCACCGTTACTTACGTCCATCCGGTACAAATCATCGGCGAACAGGTGGCCCACGCCGAAGACCAGGCGCAGTTCGACTATCTGATTATCGCTTGTCCGCTGCTGAAGGAGCATCTGGAAAAGATGATGGATATGACCGAGGAGGAAGCCTGGCTGCAATCGCGGACGAGATTCATCCCATACGCCGTCACTTCTTTCGAAATTGCCGACGTGGTCTTAAAAGAGCGGATCGTTTTTCATCTGCCCCTTCCCCCCCTGGGCGAGCCGATGATCATTTCCCAACCACACCCGGACAACGAATTGATGGCGTTTTATGCGCGGCTGCCTACTGACACGCCGACCGAGGCCGACGAACGCCGGCTGCGCGAGCATGTCCAACGCTACGTGCAAGCCTTCGGCGGGCGCATCAAAACGGATGACGATTGGCACTCCTACGATGCCTGGCTCTATTTCAAGCACGTCTCTGCCGACGAGTTCGCCACTGGCTATTATGACCGCTGGGAAAAGATCCAGGGCGACAACCGGACCTTTTACGCGGGAGGGCTATTCGATTTCGATTATGTCGAGGGCATCGTCCGCTACAGCCGTGCTCTCATTGAAAAGCACTTCGCTTGAACGAACTGACCACCGGGGAGGATGAGGTGGGTGCTTTAACCCGTGCCCATCCATAAAAGGCATCTTTCGTCCCAGGCCGGTGTTCGTTCTCTTTTGTAATCCTCGACGTAGCGCACTACGTCAGTGTTCTCAAAATTTTTTCGAGGCCGTCTGACTCATGACTTATTGCGAGATTATCTTCATTATTATCGTTAACTCCCGACAGACGCTTCATCTCGGTAACAAGCCTGTTTCCAAATAAGTACACTGAGGCCCTCGGCAGGTGAAGGCGCCCGTATCGGCTTAAAGATCGTTGTTTTAAGCCGCGGCTGCGGCCCTTCAGACCTCTTCCGCGTCGCCCACCAGCGGACGTACCCTTTGAAGCTCGAAGAAGACGAGGTATTTGGGATCGGTTTCCGGGTCGTCGTCCGCGGGGTACTTCCGGCGCCGCAGTTTGTAGAGCAGCGGGGTTTCCTTTTCTTCCCGTACCTTGCGCAGGTAGAGCCGCCGGCCGTTGTAACCTCCGCCTTCTTCCCTGAAAAGATAGCTGGCAAAAGGGTTGGTCTGCAGGTTGGCGTGGGAGAGGCGATCGCGCATGATGAAAGCCAGAGTGCCGTCCTCCATGAAGTGCGGACGGGAGTAGATGGCGGTGTCCACCTGCCCGTCGCCGTCGGCCGTGGCCAGGACGCCGAGGCCTTTGTGGGTTTCGAAATATTGGGAAAGTTCCATCGTCGTCTCTCCATTTCTGTATTGTTGCCGGGTCATTGTTGCCAGGGGCTATGAGTAATCATTTTATCGCCGTTGTTAAGGGCGGCGGTGGGATAGGTGACGGGGCCGTCGTCGAATTTCGTCCAGTAGCCCATGAGCGGCGGCCTGACCGACGGCCACAAAGGGCGAGCGGCCGGTGAAGGCGCCCATGACGGCGTAAAGGGTGGCAGGGCGGATGCGGGGCTCGGCCGCGACCGCGAAGACCGGCTCCCAGGCCTGGGGCCGGAACTTGGCCTTGAAATGCTCGAGCCCCCTGAAATTGTAAAAGCGGGTGCCGTGGGCCCGCATCCAACCGGCGGTCGCCCGGAACCACCAGGGGGGCCGTTCGGTAAGCTGCGGACCCCTCCGGGAGAGCGGGGCGGCGCCCAGGGTGATAAAGCGGCTGCCCTCCGCGGCCACGTCCCGGGCGACGGCCGCCACGAGGCTCTCGGCCGTGCCGTTGGGTGCTCCCGGGCAGCGGACGATCTGCTCCACCAGCCAGCCGCGGCGGGCGGGCACCGGCGCCAGGGCCGCATAGCCCACCGGCCGGGGGGCCTGTGACGCGACCCACAAGCGGCGGCCGTCCAGGCGCTGAAGCAAATAGGGATTGGTCATGAATCCCAGGGGCGGCAGGGGTTTGGACCGCAGCCAGGCTGCCAGACATCGATCCAGCCCGGCTTTGTCGGCGGTTTCCGAAGACCATTCGGCCACGACAAGTTTCTTGTTCCGGGCCCGGCTGATCTGGTAGCGAAGTGCCGCCACCTTCTCGAAGGCGGCTTCCAGTGCGGCCGGATGCCACACAGGCTGGGCTCCAATGGGGGCCACCGCATGACGGCCGGTGTGCATCAGACACTCCGCCAGGGGGCGCTCGGCCGCCAGGTAGCAGACCCGCTCGCCGGACCGGGCGGCATCCCGCTCGAATTCCCGCACGACCGCTGCCAGCCTTTCCGGGGCACAGACAGGCTCACCGGCAACCACCCGCACCCGGCGAAAGGTCGCGTAACCCACGACGCCATTCTCGTCGGCGCAGAACCAGTGGGCGAGGCTCGGGTCGAGAATCTGCCAGCAGGTGGCGGCGCGGCCGTATCGGTGCACCAGGCGGCGGGTTTTCTGGATGTTATGGTGCTTATTGTTGGTGACGGCAGTCAATTTGGTCGCAGGGGTAGCCTATTGTTTGTAACAACTGGAACGGCGGCATCATTCGGTTTCGTCGGCGCCCACTGATTCAGTGGCCATGCGGAGAAGACGGACCGGATGACTGCCACGATGCGCGCGCGGGGGAAGGACGATGCCGCAACGGGTGCAGTTCTCCCGATCGCGTTGGGTTTCACGACGGTAGTGATTCGGGATCGACATGCGATTGGCCTTCCTGCGGAGTCGGGTGCGGCGACAGTCGACCCACCTTACAGGTAATCGGCCCGCCATGTAAACCACCTGTTCGGTTATGAACAGCAAGGGTTTTATTAGAGCCTATTTGAAAAAAAAATCTAAGTGCCCCTGGCGGTGTTGTGAACCGGCTCTTGGCAGAAGCGTAGGGCCCCAGCCCTACGAACCGGCATATATACTGCGTGTATGTTGCGCTTTCCCGCCGCCTCACGCCTTGCCAGGAACCCTAATCTTTATTTTGAGATAGCCTCTAATTTGATGGTTTCGTAT
>JASFTA010000380.1:0-3501 GCA_050114115.1 Desulfobacterales bacterium
GTGCTGGCGCCCGGCAAGCGGCCCTACCACACCCTGCACCCGGCCATGGTCCTGAAAGACGGCCGGCCCGCAATCCTCTTGGGTACCCCGGGGGCCGACGGCCAGACCCAGACCAACATGCAATTGCTAGTGGCCCTGATCGACTGCGGCGCCGATCCCCAGCAGGCCAACGAAGCGCCGCGCTGGCGCTCCAACCCGGACGGCACCCTGATGATCGAAAGCCGCTTCCCGCAGGAGACCATCGCGGCCCTGATGGCCAAAGGCCACGATGTCCGGGTACAGGAACCCTATGCCGCCATCATGGGCTCGTCCCAGGTCATTGTCATCGACCGCGACAACGGTGTGCTCCAGGCCGGCGCGGATCCGCGAAGGCAGGCCTACGCCATCGGGCATTAAATCCTGAAGACCCATAAATCGTTAGAATTGGGGGCTCGATTAGCGCTTTGCCGTTTTATGATTAGCATATGAAATGGCTGGCGATTCACTCTGGCGACGCCGCCTGGGTACACCGCGCAAGCAATAGCCGGGGATCTTATCGTGCCAACGCGCCCATAAACGATCCAAGGGAAAGCGCAGGCCAGGCATTGGAGCAATGAGATATGCCATCATCCCGAAAAATCAGAACGATCATCAAATCCAAACCCGTTGTCGAAGGGGCCGGTGTGCACCTCAGGCGGGTCTTCGGTTTCAGCGAGGCGCCCCGTCTCGATCCCTTCCTGATGCTCGACGACTTTCGTTCGGACAACCCGGAGGATTACCGCAAAGGATTCCCCTGGCATCCCCACCGCGGCATCGAGACCATCACCTACGTCCTCCGGGGCGATGTGGCCCATGGCGACAGCCTGGGCAACAGCGGCGTGATTTCATCCGGCGATGTCCAGTGGATGACGGCCGGCAGCGGCATCATCCACCAGGAGATGCCCAAGGGCGATGCCCAGGGTTCCATGCATGGCTTCCAGCTGTGGGCCAATCTGCCGGCGGCCCAAAAAATGCGGCCGCCGCGTTACCGCGGCATCACCGCGGATCAGATACCGCAAGTTGAAATGGAGAACGGCGTGCGCATCAAGGTTATCGCCGGGTCGCTTCGCAGGGTCCACGGGCCGATGGATGCGATCGTCATCGATCCGGAGTACTTCGACTGCCGCGTGCCCGACGGCGAAACCTTCGTGCACCCCACGGATCCGCGCTATACGGCCTTTATTTACGTCATTGGCGGCCAGGGGCGGACCGATGAAACGGTTGTCGAAAACGGCACCCTGGTGCTTTTCGAGCCGGGTGAGCAGTTGCGTGTCAGCGCGTCCGGCGCCGCGCTCAGGTTTTTATTGCTCACCGGCAAGCCCCTGAATGAACCGGTGGCCTGGAAGGGGCCGATCGTCATGAATACCCAGGCGGAGCTGGACACCGCCTTCCGGGAATATCGGAAAGGGACGTTCATCAAGCATCCCTAAATGCGACGGCTCGTCGTTTTTTCCCACGTGCGCGCCAAGCCCCGCGAAGCATCAGCGCTTGACGTGCAAACCAAACAGATCCAGGATTCCTGACAGGAGGGCGTTATCATGATCACCATCAGAACGGCACCGATTCTGTTGGTTGTGTTTTGCAGCGCACTGGCGGTTCTGGCGCCGGCCGGCGCCCAGGACCAACCGGCAAAACCGGCTATCGACGACCCGCAGGGCCATTTTGAGCGCATGGCGCGATTTCTGGCCGGCGCCCAAAAATTCCAGACCACCGTGCGGATAGGCTACGATGTGCTCCAGGAATCGGGGCAGAAGATCGAGTTCAGCGAGCAGCGCCGGATTACCATCGCCCGCCCCGACCGCTTCCGGGTGGAAATTCTAAAGAGCAACGGCGAAAAGGGCCTGCTGCTTTTCGACGGGCAGAAGATTACGGTCTACAGCGAGACCCACCAAGCCTACGCTCAGGCCGACCAACCGGGCAGTCTGGATGACGCCCTGGTCTATTTCCTGCGGGATCTGAAGATGCGCCTGCCCATGGCGTTGATGTTCAGCGGCCGTTTTCCGCAAGAAATGGAAAAACGGCTTGAAGAGCTGGCCATCGTCGAAGTCTCCGCCGTGACGGATTCGCCCTGCGCGCACCTGGCCGGTCGCACAGGGCAGATCGACTTTCAGGTGTGGATCCCCGAGGCGGGCGATCCGCTGCCCCGGCGGCTGATCATCACCTATCGCGACGAGGAAGGGCAGCCCAACTTTTGGGCCGAATTTATGAACTGGAATCTGGCGCCGGCAATTTCCGCTACGGACTTCACCTTCATGCCCCCGGCGGGCGTCGAGCGCATCCCCTTTCTGGCGGAAATGAGCCCGGCGGTGGATGAAAACCAGAAAGGAGGCGACTGATGAGAATCAGAACCCCATCCCTGAAGATCGTCGCCCTGCTCACCCTGGCTTTGTTTTTTATCGTACTGGTCGCGGAAGTCGTGGCCCGGGGTGGCCGTGGCGGTGGCCGCCGGGGTGGCGGTCGCGGCCACACCCGCATGGGTCCGGCCAGCGGAGGAAGTTTTGCGTCGCGGCCGATGCCCCGATCCCGGATGCGCGCGGCCCCAAGGCCCGCAACACGGCCGGAGGCGAGGTCTCCCCGGCCCCGACCGCTGCCGGCCGTACCGCCGGAAGAACGCCAGGAGCGGCGTGAGGAAATACGCGACAAGCACGAGGAACTTCATGACGATATCCGTGACGAGCACTGGGATGACTGGCGCTACCGGCGCCACGCGGTGGCCGTGGGCACGGTTTATTCGTCGGATTTCAGCACCGGCGACTGCGAGGCTTCGGTGGTCGTGGACGGCGTCACTTACTACCAGTGTGACGGGGTTTGGTACAAACGGGCCTACGCCGGCGGCAGCGTGACCTATGTGGTCGTCGATGGGCCCAGGAGCGATTAGGGCCATCCACATCTGACGATCGGCGCCCTTCTGAAACGAAACGGCGGGGGCGCCCATCCCAATCCCGCGCCCGCCGTTCTCTCCGGGGCCGGCCGGACGCGGGTTGGCGTGAAAACGCAGCGGTGCCGAGAAGCGATTTTAAAACCTCTTCTAACGCCCGATGGTGGCGTTCCCAGCGTTGCTGGATTCAGCGTCGATTTTAAAAACGGTGGGTGCTTCGCCGCCTTCTTCAGGGCAGGAGCGCAGGGCCCCTGCCCCGCGCTCCTGGGTACTTATCATCGAATATGCTCCGCTTTTTCATCAGGCGGCGTTTGTTGAACACCCAACCAAATCATAAGAGACGTGACATCCCGCCGGCGTTAAGCGGCGCCCCCGAACGCGATCTAAAGTTTTGAAACCGCTTCGCGTGCCTCAAACAACCGCGAACGCTTTTTCTTGGCCCGTAGATAAATGCCGGATCGGTGCCAAGCCACCCGTCTCTGTCCCCGTCACCGTTTTCGTAGAACCCCTCCGCGTTTGCCCACGGCCGCGCCGATCAACGCCTATATTTGATGGCTAATCGTTGGGGCCTGAGGCGACGGGCAGTTGATGTGCAGGGGAATTGA
>JASFTA010000381.1:0-3494 GCA_050114115.1 Desulfobacterales bacterium
ATCCCCGCCTGGGAGATCGATCGCGGCGCAACGACGATCGCTATCTTTTTCTGGAGACACTGATTTCCGCGCGCCGGTGCGTGTATATCAGTTACACCGGATTCGATGTTCACGACAATTCGATTCGCACCCCCTCGGTCCTGGTCAGTGAACTGTTGGACTATCTTCAGGAAGGTTTCGGACTGGCCGAGGATGATCTGGTCACCAGCCATCGGCTGCAAGCGTTTGCGCCCGCTTATTTCAAGCCGGGGGACGGGCGCCTTTTCAGCTTCAATCGCGACCATGCACGGTCGGCCCGCAATCTGGCCGCGCCGTCGAAAGTCAGCCCGGATGCAGGGGCCTTTTTGTCGTCGGCGCTGGCGCCTTGTTCTTTGCATTTCTGGTCTCTGACCCCGGAAGACCTGCGGGATGCTCTGGGACACCCCTGTAGATTCCTCATGGAGAAACGCTTGAATCTGCAAATGCGTGCAGCGGATAAACCCGACGCGGATCGCGAGGCCTTTGCGCTCAGCGGCTTGGAACAATATCAGGAAGGCCAGTGGCTGACGCAGAAAGTTCTGGAGGACCGGCCGTCAGACGCGGTGCTGACGCTACAGCAGGCCCGCGGCGTCCTGCCCCATGGCGAAACCGGGCGGGCCGTTTTCCGGCGGCTGGCCGATGACGTGGCGGCGTTTTCCAGCCGCATACGGCCGTACATCGATTCCCCATCATTGCCGCCCCGGGCATTCCAGCTGGCGCTGGATGGGTTTCTGCTGAGTGGACGTCTGGAGAATCTTTATGCCGGCGGGCCACTGATCTACCGCTATGCCCGCGTCCGCGGGCATTCGCTCTTGGAGGCCTGGATCCAGCATCTGGTTTGGTGCAGCCTTGATTCACCAACAAAAGCAGGGCGTTCGACCGTTCTCGTCTGTCGCGACGAGGTGCGCCGCTTTGCTTTTGTGGAAAACAGCCGGATGCTGCTCGCGCAATTGCTTGAACTTTACTTCCAGGCCGTCCATACGCTCCTGCCCTTGTTTCCGCAGGCCAGCCTGGCGTTTGCGCGGCAGCGTTTTGAAAAACACACCTCGCGAACGCAGGCCATCAGGGCGGCGCAACGGGCCTGGGAGGGTTCCTTCAAGGTGCCGGGGGACAAAGATGATCCCTATATCGCGCTCGGCTTTCGGGGGCGCCCCTGGACCGAGGATTTCGAAGACCTTGCGACGCAGTTGTATGAACCGCTGTTCGCCCATTCCGAAACCCTGGCGGTTGGGTAGCGAGAAGACCTTGGAACACACGATCACTGATTTGAAATGGTGCCGCTCCCAGCCGGACCGCGTCATGGTGCACGTGGACGGCCAACCCTGCGCGAAGGTCAGTTTGGTTGCGGCCGGCCGCCTGTCGGTGGGTGACCGGGTCAATGCGGATATCATGAAACAATGGCAGGCCGACCAGGGGCGCCGTGAGGCGTATCTCTATGCGGTGCGCGTTCTGGGCGCAAGGGACCACAGTCGTCACGAATTGCGTCAAAAGTTAAGGCGTCAGGGCTTTGGGCAGGCGGCGATCGATGCGGTTACCGAAAAGCTGATGGATCAAAACTACCTTGACGACCAAGTGTATGCCGCCAGTTATGTCGCTTCCCGCATGAAAACGTCGCCGCGCAGCCGGCGGCTAATGGCGCAGGAATTGAAGCGCAAGGGCATTCGGGACGATCATATCGAAGCGGCTTTGAAGCCGGTCGACGAGCGCCGGATGGCGCTCGCCTGTATTCACCGCAAGCGACGCCGCTGGCGGCGTTTCGAGGGGCAGCAGCGTCGCATGAAAATGCTGGCGCATCTGAGCGGCAAGGGCTTTTCCTACGATGTCAGCCGGCGGGCGGTGGAAACCTACTGTGCTCAAGCGGATTGACTATTCGCCGATTTGTCGGTATGCATTGGCCCGCTGGAATTAGTTCTGACCGAAGGAGATCGCACTTGTTCGTACCTATGGGCATTTATGTCGTTGCCGTTCTGGTGGCCAACTATACCGCAACCTGGTTCATTCCGCTGCCCATCTTCGGCATGGTGTCGGTGGGCACAATGGTCTTCGGCGTGACGTTTACGCAGCGTGACCGTGTACACCGTTTTGGGCGCCGACCGGTCTATGCAATGATTTTGATCGCCGCCGTGGGGATGGTTCTGGAATCTCTTTTTTTGGCGGTCGAATGGCGGATCATCCTGGCCTCTTTCATTGCCATCGTTCTCAGCGAAGCCGCGGATACGGAAATTTACCACAAGTTGCTTCATCGCAGCTGGATTCAGCGGGTGACGGGTTCCAACCTCATCAGCATCCCGCTGGACAGCGTGCTTTTCAACCTGATCGCCTTTCTGGGCGTCTTCAAGCCGTCCATGCTTGTGGCGATCATATTTGGTGAGATCGTGGTCAAGTTTACCACCGGAGCCTTGGCGGCCCTGTGGCGGGCACCCCAGGCCGTCGGCGATGCCGCCTGATCGCGGTCGATGGCGGCCGTTTGGGTCATACCCGAAAGGAATTGGTGATGAAGAGCATCAATAAGGGCACAGCGGAAGACCGCCATGAACGCAGGAGGACCCCGCGTTTCGGCGTGGAATTCTGGGTCGAAGAAAATTCAGGCAAAGCCCAATATTTTCATCGGGTTACCAACTTAAGTCTTGGTGGTTTTTTTATCGAAAAAAAACTGCCTTTTCCGGTGGGTGAAAAGGTGGCCCTGCGCATGGACCTGCCCGGTGCGGCGCAAACAATGGTGGTCACTGGAAAAATCGTCGACAATTACCAGGATCAAAATGCGAGATTGAAGGGTGCCGGCATCCAGTTTCTGGAGCTCGATGACCGGGCCCGTGGTGATATCGCGGCCTATCTTGATCGACTGCGAGAAGGTCATTCGGTGCACTAGCAGGGTCTAAAGCACAGCGAGGCAAGGCATAATACGACAAAGAACAGCTTATAGGCTATTAATGAGCATTTTAGCCCGCAAACGGTAAGGTAGCGCCATGAGTATCACGTCATTTCTTCAAAAAGCCGAAAAGCTCGAGGTCCAGAAATACCGCCCTCCGGCCGATCGCCGGCAGCTGTCCAAAAACCATATCGCCTACTCGGGATCGCCCTTCAAGCACCATAACGACCCGGGCAAGATCATTCTGATCGCCGATCCTTTCAGTCAGAATACCTTCTATTACGAATTCGACCTGGACGACATTACCTTTGCCGAAGATCTACCGAGCATCATCAATCTGGAAGACGAATCCCTCAACATGGTGCGGCTCTGGGTTCGCAAAGGCAGTCTGGCGGTGCGCTGCACCCCGTTTCGGGTCGCCAACACCCTTGATTGATGTCATCCTTGCCTGTGGATTCCAAAGCGGACCCCTGATGCACTGCGGCCTTCACCCAGCGAACAATTCAAAACACCCGCCGTCTCCGGCGATCCCATAGCGGGTGGACAACCGCCCGTCCCCCCACCGCCGAGATGATCAGAACGCGCCCAATTGACAATCGCCTATTTT
>JASFTA010000382.1:0-3493 GCA_050114115.1 Desulfobacterales bacterium
TACTGCTACTGCCGCTAACAGCTTCTTTAGCACTATCTATCAGATCATTTAGGTTAGCCGTCAAACCTGTGGATACATCTAATAGCGTTATCGCTATTAAAAGTGAAAACTGTCGAATTGTTGATTTCATATCGTCTTCCCTTATGCGCAGAAAGGTAAATTTCAAATACTTGGGCTATTTTGCACAGCTATTTTTTCAATTTTGCTGATAGAGAATCAACTATCTGATGTTATTGCGTTTTCAAACACATGACGCCAATTCGACCGCCGCCGCCACCCTCAGTTTAACTTCTCATCAAACACGATTTGGGTATTTCCAGACCGCAGATACTTCAGCCAAAGGCCGTACGGTTATATCCTCTGCGAGACGGTAACGTTGCTTACCAGGATATATGATCCACAGATGGTCCAGGCCCAAATCATTCATAGCTACCAACATGGAACGGGTCTTTTTAGGTGCGTCCGCATATTTGAATTCTATTCCCCAACGTCTTCCTCCGTGCCTCCAAAACAAGTCAATTTCCGAGCCGGAATGAATCTTCCAGAAAAAGAAATCCTCACTATTTTTACCGATACTTCGGCAGACACACTCCAAGGCAAATCCTTCCCATGAGGCACCTAGCTTAGGATGCCCAGATAACTGATGAGAATCCTCGATACTCGTCAGCCAGTGAAAAAGGCCAGAATCCCTTAAGTACAATTTGGGCGATTTGACTTGACGTTTTTTGAGATTTTCCTGCCACGGTAACAAGCAGCGTAACATGAAGGTCCCTTCGAGGATATCGATATATTTGCGAACGGTCATATCCGAAATGCCAAACGAGCGGCTTAACTCTGAAAAGTTCAACAACTGTCCATGATAATGTGCCAGCATAGCCCAAAACCGTCGCAGCGCTCTGGATGGAATGTTGATACCGAGTTGGGGAATATCGCGTTCTAAGAAAGTAGCAATATAGTTCTCCCTCCACAACCAGCTTTGGACCTCGTTTTTCGCCAGATAAGCGTCCGGCAATGTGCCACGAATCCACAAGCGATTGATGTTATCCTTGCCGATATCGTGAATCCGAAATCCCCAAAGATGATAGTAACCGATCCGCCCTGCGAGTGATTCTGAACTTTGGCGGATCAGGTCACGCGATGCACTTCCCAGTATCAGGTATTTCTGTTTTGGCTGGTTGTCCACAAGATATCGCAGTAGCGGAAACAATTCTGGCTGCCGCTGAATTTCATCGATGATGATCAGACCTTCCAGGTCTTCCAATGCGACTTGGGGATTATCCAGACGTGCTTCATCGCGGGGATTTTCAAGATCAAAATAGTGGTCAAACTGAAAATCGCGGGCCAGCGTCGTTTTCCCACATTGTCGAGGGCCCAATAGCGCTGTTACCGGGAAAGATTGAATGTATGCGTGTATCGCTTTCTCATCTATTACGCGTGCAATCTTATTCATGGAAGGGATATACCCGTTTATACATGAAATTTCAAGTTCTTAATATGAAATTTCATGTCTGGGAGAAGTGCAGTCAATCTTAATCCCTTGTTGAGATACGACCCTTTTCATTCCTAAATGGTCAAATCAGGATCTGGTCTCCCCATCCCATCCGAATCAATTCGATGCGCTCCGGGCGGCTGTATCCCAGACCGAACCGGGTATCGGCAGCAGCAATGTGCAGAGGCGGGGGGCTGATGGGGCGATGGCCTTTGAAAAAGGCATTTCTTTGGGCTGCCATAATCCGGGCGCCGGTTGCATCGGCGGCCACCGGGTCGGTGCTGACGATCAGGCCGGCGTAAGGCCAGACATAACGGCTGCTGTAGTGGTGAGGCCCGATGCCGTGAAACAGCGGGGTGAGCATGACGAGTATGTTGAGGCGGGTTTTGCCCGCCACCTGGGACTTCTGCCAGATCGCCCCCAATCGTTCGCAGGCATTGCCATGATACATCCACGGCGCTGGTACGAACATGATGTAGTTTTTCAGCAAGGTGCCCAGGCCCGACCAGTGATGGGTGCGCATGGGGCGCACGTTGATCAGCGCCGTGGATCGCATGAATACGGAATTCTCGCGAACGCCGCGGTCATCCACGCCGATGTTATTGGCATCAACGCCCACCTCTTGAAGACGAAAGACCAGGGCCCTCTCCAGGGCTTCGGGGGTGGGCAGCCGGGACCAGACGTTGCTCTTGATGCCGACCACATCGCCCGGACGGAACAGCTGTTGCCAGGCCGATTGGGGATTGGGCGCACCCAGCAGGGTCGCCACGGCCTGATCCAGCATCGATTCCAGCACGGTTGCGTTTACCCGGCCTTGGCTGTCAACCGCGTCGGGATCGCGGATCAAGACCACGCGGCTTTTCACAGCGGCCTGCGCAGCCGTCCGGTCCAGCAGCGGCAGCCCCAGCAGGCTGCCGGCGGCCGCGTAACCGCCGGTCTTCAGAAAATCGCGTCGGGTGATCACCTTTTTGCTCGATTTCGGTTGCATCGCGCTTACTCCCCGGAGGCTTGCTGACCGGCCTCCGTGATCAAGTTTTGGGCCAGCAGGCGGCTATCGGCTTCGAGCACGATCGCCAAAAGACGCTCATACAAGGCAACCGCCGCCCACATGCCATTTTCCAGCCGGGCCAAGCCGCCGCTGTCGGCATCGGGCAGATAGTGTTCGCGGAAGCCCGCCAGTGCCTTCCGGGCCGTCAGGGTCTTCGGATACGAAATGAGCAGCAGCCGTGCCTGATCGCCGCTGCGGCGATAATGTGCAAGGAGCGCATCGGTTTGGGGCGAGAGTCGCAGGATGTTTTCATCAAACAGATAGTAGTGGTAGTTGAGCACCGTCGGGTGGTGCAGGTAGCGGATGCTGCCGGCATCAAGGCCCGCCTGCGGCAGCAGGTTCAAGTGCTGCGGCCGGCGACCGGATTCGCCGGCTGCCGAGGCCACCTGCATACCCAGTGCCTTAACGGCCATCTCGGCGGCGGCGCTTTCTTCTTCCAGGTAAATGGAGACATAGAAACGGTTCTGCCAGAAACTGAGCCAGCCCGGTCGGTAGCGCGCGTCCTGCCCGATGTCGATCCGCTCACCATCGGTGTCATGGGTGAACACGCCGAAGGCATCTTCGGAGGTCCCCATGTCGAAGACGTCGAGCGTGATGACGGTTTCACCCTTTTTGACATAACGGCGCGACAGACAATACTGCATGTTGTAGGCCCGGTACAATTCACCGGCCCCGTCGATATATTCAAATATGGTCTGCGCATCGAAAGTGCGATCCCCGTTGGCTGCCTGCCAGCCGCTGATTTCGGTCGGCAGCCGGGCCTGAAGTTCGGCAGCGGAAGTCGACTGAGCCTTTGCCGTTGTCGCCATGGTAAACGCCCCGATTAGCAGACCGAGCAGACACGGTACCAGCGTGCGCCGCCTGCCGGATGAATACGCGTGAGGTGCGGTCATAGTCCCTCGACGTGGAATGCGGATGCCGTGTGGGGTTAGGAATCGAAGGTCGAAATGATGCGA
>JASFTA010000383.1:0-3490 GCA_050114115.1 Desulfobacterales bacterium
GCAATCCGTAGCGCAGGAGATTGGCGCCCGCCCCGGAGAGCCCGTCGGCATTGTAGGACCAAACCACGCCCGGGCCGTAGCCGGCCCAGTGCTGACCGGCCAGACCTTGGCGAACAAAGAGCCAGCCCTGCGAGAAGATAAAAAGCGGCGGGGCCACGGCCGCTGCGGACAACGGTGCCTGTCGCAGCAGGTCCCACCAGAAGCGCCCCCCGTGCCGCCGACTGAGAACGACCAGCGCCAGGACAAGGCCAATGGCCGGAAACAGCAGGCACATCCTGTCACCGGATATGCTGAAGGCCAGCACCACGGGCAGCAGAAGTAAATCCCTGACCCGCGGCCGTTCGACGGTACGGTAGAGCACCAGGATATACAGCAGGGCCGCGGCGGCCGGCACGATTTCCAGGGCGCCGGCGACAGACAAAAACACCAGGCGCGGCATACTGGCCACCAGCAGGGTCACGGTGATGGCGGTGGGCGGCCAGGCATAGCGCCGCGCGAGCGCGTAGGTGGCCAGGCAGATCGAAAAATAGGCCCACCAGGCCGATAGCCCCACGCCCGTGAAATAGGAACCGTCAGCGGCGGTCGGCATCAGGATGGCGGCATTCAGGGGGCCCGTTATGGCGTGCGTGGATAACCCCGTGCCTAAAAAGCCCGTTTGTTCGAGGGCGCGCACGTTACCCCCCGACAGGGCCGCGGCCACCGCCAGGGCCCCCAGGCCCCCCAGCAGACCGGCCACGGCCAGGGGATGCTTTCGGGTGAAACGCAACAGAGCCTGCCCGTCGCCATGGAGATCCCCGCGATGGCGCCAGACAAGCAAGACGGCCGTTGCCAGAAACGTCAGCCGCATGAGGCCGGAGAATGCGGGGAAACCGGTTATGACGTCGATCTGGAGAACAAAGGAGATCAGCATCACCAGTACAAGCGCGGCACAGGCCCCGGCTTCGGCCAGGGTGCAGCCTCCGCGCCGGAGCACCCCCAATAAGCCCAGGAAATAAAGGGCCGTTTCGACCCATCCGGCGGCCGCCAAGAGGATATCCGTGATTAGATTTGCCATGCCACCTTACGCCGTTTTTCAGACGACGTCGTCCTTCACGGTTTCCGTTACGCGTTTCGGATCGGCCTGACAGGCCTTCAGGTGTTCGACGATTTCGATCATGTAATCGCGCATCGCCGTTGCCAGTCGCACGCATTCATCGCAATAGATTTTACGCCGCATATAGCCGTGGGCCTCATTCTGGTGGTGATACCAGGCCGGATAGGGGGATCCCCGGCAGAAGCGACGGCCGGTGTAGGCCGCGATGGGGCAGCCCGTGCACACCAGCATGTAGTAAATCCGGCACGGGGGGCAGTCCAGCACGCCGCCGTCCGACTGCCGCCCCGCGATAATGCGGTTCCATTTGGCCACCGAGGCCTCCATGATACGGATGTTGTTCATCGGCACCTCCTTTGGGCAGGCCTGTCAACGCAACCGATCGAAGCGGATCTTCAGGGCGCGAAACAATTCCAGAAACGGCGATGAACCATGGCGCAGCGGTGGACAGCATAGTCGACTTTGCGGGGCTCGGCCCGTTGGGCCAAGGCCTGGTGATCGTAATGGGACTGATTGGTCAATTCGCCCAGGACCGCCCGGATCGACTCCTGGAGCGCTTTCCGACGATAGCCACCTTCCAGAACCATGACCAGCCGGCCCTGGCTGCAGTCGTCGGCGATGTCCATAAGAATGCGGGTCAGAGCGGCAAAACCGGCCGGGGTCACACGCATGCGCCCCAGAGGATCCTGGCGGTGAATATCGAAACCCGCCGAAACCAGGATCAGATCCGGTTGAAATTCAATGGCCAGGGGCCGCAGCAGCCGCGCGTAAAGGGCGGCGTATTCACCGTCGCCATAGCCCTTGGAGAGCGGCAGATTGACGGTGTAGCCTTCGCCCGGACCCAAGCCGGTCTCGGTGTACAGACCGGTTCCGGGATAATGCGGATGCTGGTGCGAAGAAAAGAACAGCACCCGGGGATCGCGTTCGAAGGCATGCTGCGTCCCGTTGCCGTGATGCACATCCCAGTCCACGATGAGAACCCGACGGGCCCCCAGCGTCCGACGGGCAAACGCCGCACCGATCGCCACGTTGTTGAAAAGGCAAAACCCCATGGCGCGGGCGGCTTCGGCATGATGGCCCGGGGGGCGCACCAGGGCCAGGGCATTGGCCAGGCGGCCTTCCCATACCTCGCGGATCGCCTGAAGGGTGCCCCCAACGGCCAGTTGGGCGGCCCGGTAGGATTCCGCACAAACCGATGTATCGGCGCCCAGAGACGCGAACGGTCGCGCGGCCGTGGCTGCAATCTTGGCGATATAGCCCCGGGCATGGATCAGGGCCAGTTCATCGACGCTGCAGGGCTGGGGCGTCAGCCGACGGCAGTGGGCCCGGTATTCACATGTTTCCAGCATATCGTAGACCGCCTGGAGACGATCGGCATTTTCAGGGTGGTGTTTACCGGTATCATGCCGCAGGTAGTGAGCGTCCAGGACCAGGCCGGTCCCGGCCGATGTCGGCGTGGCGATCATGCGAATCTCTCCCCGCTCCCTTCGTTTCAGTTCATCGTCGTCGGCACCGTCAGGACGGCGCAGGCCGCATGCCGCAGGGCGGCCTCAGTGGTCGATCCGATCAGCCATTGCTGAAACCGGCGCCGGGACTTTACGCCCACGATCAGCAGATCGGCCTGCCGGCGGCGGACATAAGACGGCAGGACCTCGACGGCCGGGCCCGGCACGAGGTCGACGGTCACGTTCAGATCCCCGGCCAGGGGACTTGTCATGTCGGCCATCTTCTGCTGCAGCCGCTGCTGCAGGGCCGTCTGGATCTCCCTGTAAGGGCCTTCGATCGGCTCCAGCTCGTCGGCCAATAAAGGCCGTTCCATGGCCGACACAAGGTAGAGGTCGGCATCGAAACACCGGGCCATGACAACCGCCACCTCGAATGCCGGGGCATGGGCATCATCCGCCTCGAGGGCCACCACCACTTTACGGAAGGGATAAGATACCGTGTCCCCCGCCGCGTTCATGTTCACCACCAGCAGTGCTGTGGCCAACTCCCGGCCCATACGTTCGACCACGCTGCCGAGCAATACCCGCTGTATCCCGCTAAAGCCATGCCGAGCCGCGACCACCAGATCAACAGATGTCTTCCGTGCGTAGTCGCCCAGGGCCGCCACGGGGTCGCCTGCCACGGCAATGCTCTTGGCATTTTCCAGGGGAGCGACGATTTCTTCCAGGCGCTGGCGGGCCGCAGCCAACAAGTCGGACTGTCGGCCGCCGCGCTCAAATATAGCGGTATCGGGAAAACGATCATGGGATGCCGTTACCGCGTGAAAAACAGACAGCCGCGCATCGAAAGATCGGGCCAGAAAACGGCCCCAGCGCAGAACCCCTTTGGTGTGGTCGGAAAAATCCACGGCACAGGCAATATGTTGCAGTTCGAATGGCATCTTGTTTCCCAGCG
>JASFTA010000384.1:0-3489 GCA_050114115.1 Desulfobacterales bacterium
AACCAAACCCGACGATGTGCATGGCATGCTGGCCGCCAAGGGCATCGTCACCAGCCGCGGAGGGCGCACCAGCCATGCCGCCCTGGTGGCGCGCCAGTTCGGCAAACCGGCCGTCGTGGGGGTGGGCCGCCTTCAAATCGACATGGGCAAACGCGAAATCACCTTCGGCGATGAAACCATCAAGGAGGGCGACTGGGTTTCCGTCGACGGCACCACCGGTAAAATTTACAAAGGCCAGTTGACCACCACCCCGCCCGACATCAAGGACGCCAACCTGATCACCCTGCTGGCCTGGGCCGACGAATTCCGCCGGCTGGGGGTGCGCACCAATGCGGACTACCCGGACGATGCCCGGCGGGCGCGCGAATACGGCGCCGAGGGCATCGGCTTGTGTCGCACCGAGCACATGTTCTTCGAATCCGATCGGCTGCCGCATATCCAGAAGATGATCTTGACCGATCTGCCCATCGAACGGCGGGAAGCCCTGGACGCCCTTCTGCCGTTTCAGCGCGACGATTTTGCCGGACTCTTTCGGGCCATGGACGGCCTGCCCGTTATCGTGCGGCTGTTGGATCCGCCCCTGCACGAATTTCTGCCGAATCACATCGAACTGTTGACCGAACTCTCGGATCTCAAGATCCGGCTGCAGCACGCCCCCGACCTGCAGGCCATTGATGCGCTCCTGGAACAGTATCGCCTCAAGGAGAATATTCTCAAACGTGTGGAAAAACTGCGGGAGGAAAACCCCATGCTGGGGCTGCGCGGCGTCCGCCTGGGAATGCTGGTGCCGGAGTTGACCACCATGCAGGTGCGCGCCATTTTTGAAGCCGCCTGTCTGGTCACCCGTGAGGGGGTCGAGGTGCACCCCGAGATCATGATCCCCCTGAGCAGTCATGTCAACGAGCTTAAAACCCAACGCGATCTTCTGGAAGCCGAAGCCCACAAGGTCATGGAAGTCCAGGGCATGGATGTCGACTATAAATTCGGCACGATGATCGAGATCCCGCGGGCCGCCCTGACGGCCGACCAGATGGCCGCCCACGCCGAGTTCTTTTCCTTCGGCACCAACGACCTCACCCAGACGACTTTCGGGATCTCGCGCGACGACGCTGAAACCGGATTTCTGGTGGACTATATGGAAAACGGCATCTTGCCTTTCAATCCTTTTACCAACATCGATCAGGACGGCGTGGGCCAGTTGATGGCCATCGCGGTCGGCAAAGGACGCGAGGTCAAGCCGGGGCTGGTATGCGGTATTTGCGGGGAGCATGGCGGTGATCCCCAGTCCATCACCTTGTGTCACCAGTTGGGGCTCGACTATGTCTCCTGCTCGCCTTTCCGCGTGCCGGTGGCCCGGCTGGCGGCGGCACATGCCGCCCTGAACGACCCGGCCCTTCAATGAGCCGTCAGGGACTGCGCGCCTGCTTCGGCGGAACGGCAGCCGTCACGCATCGTCGGCGCCGGCCGACAGGGGATTGAATATGGTCGCCGGAAGACGGTCGACAATCGCGGGCAGGTCGCCGCGCGCCAGGCCAACCTGTCGCAGCCGTTCATGCCAGCGATCGATATTGACCCGCTCCAACTCAAGTCCGGCATTAAAGGCGGACATGACCAGATCGGCAATGTAGACCATATGGACCAACTCGACGTGCCCGGCGGCGTTCTCGGGGCCGTGGTGGTGGGTAATCGTTTCGACGAAAGGGGCCGGTAGCCCCCAGTCCTGGGCTAGCCATCGGCCGGCCTGGGTATGATCGGTACCTATATGCCGTGCTTCCACCGCCAGATAATCGATCGCATCGGCGATATCCCGGTAGAAAAACGGCCGCCGCGGAATGACAAACTGGTCGAGAACCACCTTGCCGATGTCATGCAGCAGCCCGGCCGTGTAGGCCAGGGCCGGGCTAACCCGCCGGGTGCGATGGGCGAGTTGCTCGGCAACCTGGGCGGTGCCCACGGCGTGCCGGTACATGCCCCCTATTCGCACCGAGTCGCCCTGACCCTGCTGACGGAAAAAATCCTGCACGCAGACGGCAATCACCGAGTGAATGAATCGATCTTGGCCCAAAAACGCCAGGGCGTGCTCGATCGAAGCGATCCGCCTCTGGCCGGCCAAGGCGGCCGCATTGCAGAGTTTAAGCGTGCGGGCGCAGATCACCTGGTCCTGACGGACCAGCCGGGCCAGTTCCTCGACGGGATAGTCTTTTTCCGCAACCAACCGCAAAATCCGCAGGGCCACCTGGGGAATGGGCTGCAACCCTTGCAGCGCCGAGCGGATATCGTCTTCGCGGGGGGCGGCCGGCGGATCGCCGGTCACCACGGGATGGCCACCGGCCGCGTCGATCGCGAATTGACCGTTGCGCATATCCAGCCTGATACGGGTGGGTAGAAATCCACCGGTATCCAGGTGCTCGATGGCAATGCCTTCCTGGTCCAGAAAGGCCAGAACATTTTCACAAGTGCGCCCGCCGATATCGAGATTTAAATCCTGGGCGGCCAGGGGACCGATCAGGGCCCCTCCGGCCAGACAGGCGGTCATTCGGTGCACCTCGGCGCCCTTATCGCGGAGCGCGGCCAGGAAAAGCGGCAGCCCGGTGGTCGCGTATTTCTCGAGTTGAAAGGTGCTTTCAGGTAAGGGCGGCTCCGGCAGCAGCAGATGGATCAGACCGCCCGCCTGGTTTTCACGGTCATAGACCCCCAGCCCCACGCAGGTACCCAGAAACGCTTCCAGCTGGCAAGCGCTGCGGGAGCCGACCCAGAAACGACCGGCCGGTATGGTCAACAAATCACGACGCTGCATCGCGGTCCTTTGCACAACCCAATTGTTTTATGATACGATGAACAATATTATCGGCTGATATTTCGATATCTTAATGACCAAAGCGCCCATCGCGATCCGATCCTCCGCTGTTGGCGCCAGCGCCTTGACACCTGGGAGCGCGATTCTTATCACGATAGAAGCGTAAAGATATTCCAGCGCGGTCCCCTAAATTTTTTTGATAATCGCCACGGCATCCAGGAAGAGTTATGATTTCAAATTGTTACCGGATTAAGAGCCTGGTGGGTGTCGTTATTTTAACCCTCATCGTCGGCCTTTTCGCGCGTACGGCTTTCGCCGCCCGCAACCTGGATGACCAAATCGCCCAGGCGCGGCGGGACTGGCTGGTCGGCCTGGCCACCGAAAAAAGGATTGCCGAGGAACTGGCCCAATACCAGGCTTCGGATACGGCCTCGCCCGAGGTCGTGCAATTGTATGAAACCTATCTGGATCGCGTCCAACGTCTGACCGAGGAAAAACGGCGTTTGTTGGAACAGCTGGAGCAGCAAGATGTCCGGGCTCCCGCCGGAGTTCCTGGTGCGGCCCAGCCGACCGCCAAACCCGCCTACAACCCGCAGGTTCCCGAAGATCAGGAACTTGACGAACTCAGCGCCCTGAACCAGCAGCTCGACCGATCGCTGGCCGCCTTCGACGACATGTTGTTGCGGGAAATC
>JASFTA010000385.1:0-3487 GCA_050114115.1 Desulfobacterales bacterium
GATCAAAGGCATCGGCCCCTGGACGGCCGACATCTACCTGTTGCTGGCCCTGCGGCGGCCGGACATCTGGCCCCGCGGTGACCTGGCCCTGAACAAGGCCCTCATGGCGGTCAAAAACCTCGGGGAGCGCACCCTCGAGACGGATCTGGCCGCCGTGGCCGCCGCCTGGCGTCCCTGGCGCGCCGTGGCCGCACGGATCCTGTGGCACTATTACTTGTCGAGCCGCGGTCAGACCGCCCCGGACGATTTCTGATATGCGATTCCCGCCCAACAAGAAGACGAACGGAACGGGCGCCAAAACCAAATGGGGCCCCTGCGCGCTGTGCGGCCGTCGGAGCGCGTTGACCTTTCATCATCTGATCCCCCGGAAATTACACCGCCGGCCGCGTTTCAAGAAATACCATCCACGCGCCAAGCTGGCCCGGGGGATCAATATCTGCCGATTGTGCCATGACGGCATTCATGCTTTATACGATGAAATGACGCTGGCCCAATCGCTGCGCACCCTGGACGACCTCAGGAACGACCCCCGCATCCGCAAGCATGCGGCCTGGGTACGCAAACAGAAAAGCACTTAGAAGTGGTTTCCCAACCCCTTTTAGCGTCCAACGGCTGCGTTCCTCGCGTTGCTGGATTCAGCGCCGATTTTATGATCGTCAGGGTGCTTGATCGGCTTCTTCAAAGGGCATTCGCATGTACGATCTGATTCTGATCTCGCCGCATTACGGCTACGACCCTGACGGCCGGCCCATCCCCGGCGGCCGGGATGCGCATTACCAGGACCTGTCCATGGTGATACCCCTGGGTATCGTGCATGTGGCCCAGTATCTGCACGATTGCGGCTTCAAGGTGCGGGTGGTTCACCTCCCGCATGAAATCCAGGCCCTGCAGCAACTAGGCCTGCCCGTCGATGAGCTCGACAACCCGATCGAAGCGATTCTGAAGCATTACCCGGCCCGGGTCTGCGGGCTGCAGGCCCACTTCTATCTTTATTGCGGCGGGGCCCTCCAGATTGCCGCGTTATATCGAAAGCTCTTTCCGGAAAGCACCATTCTGGTGGGCGGCTACATGGCCACGGCCTACTGGCGGGATTTTCTGACGGCGGCCCCGGCCATCGACGGTGTCGTCCTGGGCGAAGGCGAGCGCACGATGCAGCGGGTCCTTGAATACACCGGAACGGCCGGCCACGGCCGGCTCCCGGATATCGACGGTCTGGCCCGCCGTCAGGCCCGGGGCGAGCTGGTCTGCCGACCAGCAACCCCGGAAGACCTGCTGGGACTTGATGCCATGCCCCTCATCGACCCGGACGCCCCGCCCTTTGCCCATCTCCTCTGGCCGCAGCGCAGCTATATCAACATCTCGCGGGGACGGTGCCCCGAACACTGCGCCTATTGCGTTGCCAACAGCCGCACCATCAACCCCCGTGCCTTCCAGACCATGACGATCGACCGCATTCTGGAACAGATGACCATTTATCAGAACAAGGGCATCCGCGGCCTTTTTCTGGGTGAAAATCACTTCCTGAACATGCCCTTTATGAAAAACCTGATCATGGAGATCATCCGGGCCGATTTTAATCTGTACTTCGAGCTGGAAGCCCACCCTCTCGTGTTTACCGACAAGAGCTTCTTCACCCGCATGATGGCGGCCGGTTTCCAGCGCTACACCATGGGCTGCGAGAGCGGTGCCGACAGCCTGCTGCAGCGCATGGGCCGGCGCGCGAACACCGCCCAGATCATAGAAAGCGTCAAGCAGATTGCCGACGCCGGCGGGCTGGTGGCCACATCCTGGATCTGCAACCTGCCCGGCGAGACCGCCACGGAATTTAAAGCCACCGAAACGCTGCTGGCGTGCGTGGTGGACGCCGGGGGATTTGTCTACTGGATCGAAAACCTGCATGTTTTGCCGGGCAGCCTCTTGCACCGCAACCCGCACAAATGGGATATAGAATTACTGCTCAAGGACCTGTCGGACTGGTTTCGCTGGTCGCTGCGCTCCAAGACCTATGTGGATATCGAGGAGGCCCTGCAGGCGCCGCAGGATTATCTCACGCACCTGAGCCGCAACAGCACGCCCCGGGAGATGATCGTCCGCTTCTATGCCCTGCGCCGTCGCGCCCGGGCACTGGTGCCCGCCATGCGATCCAGCCTGGCGGCGCGCGCGACGGACCTGCACCCGGCCCTGGCCCGGTCGGAGCGGCAAACGCTCGACTGGTACGCCGAGCAGGGCTGGAAGCTCTGGCTTTTTTGAAGCGGCCGCCCATGGCGGGGAACACGCCCGGTCCACGTGCCGGCGGCCCATGTCGCCACCCACGACCACCCATCTGCAAAGGAGGTTCCCATGGCCGGTCTTAAATCGTTGAACGCCGCAGGCCTCCCGGAGGCTTTCGATCTTGACCATCATGGCGAAAAGCCCTTTATCGAGATGGCCTATGCGGACGACACCATCCGGCTGACCTACATCTTTCCAGGCTATCGCCTCTCCCACCCCCCCGGGAAGCAGAAAGCCGCCCCGGGCGACCGGGATGCCTTTCACAACGAGGTCGGTATCGCCGGCACCGGGTTTTTATCCGCCAGCGGCAAACCGCTGCTGCCGTCGCTGGGGCGATTTGTCCAGATCCCGCCGGGCCATCATTATACCGTCAAGGTCAAAAAAGGCCCCTTCCTCCGACGCCGGAACATGCGTGTCAAACCCGCCCAGGAAAACGTTGCCGACCAGGAAGCCTGGGTTTTTGAGTTCGATGACGAGGTCTACCGGCAGGACCAGTTCTATCCCGCGGAGCTCGTGGAGGTCAGCGATCCTCTTTTCATGGACGGCTACCGGGTCCTGTGCCTGCATGTGCGTCCTTTTCAGTACAATCCCGTCCGTGAATTGATGCGCTGCTACAGCAACATCGAGGTCACTATCAAACTCCAGCGCGAGGACCTGACCGCCGGCTGGCGAGAAACCACCAGCGGCGAGGTGCCCCTGGAAACCTACCTGGGTCATACGAGCAATCTGGAGGGCTTCGGCAATTTTCTTTTCAATCCCGGGCGCAAGTGCTTCGCGCGCAGCGCGCCGACCGTGCCACGCCGCGCAGCACGACCGGACAGCGTGGCGATCCCAGAATATCTGATTATCTACGGCTCGGCCTTTGAGAAGCCGGCCCGCAAACTGCAGGCCTGGAAGCAGAAGTTAGGTCTCGATACGGCCATCGTGCCGGTCGAGGACATCATCGCACCGGATGACGGGAACCCGGCAACCCGCATCCGACGCATCAAAAACCACATCCGCACCCAGCGCCAGGCGTTTCACTCTCCCCTGCGCTACGTCCTGCTCTTTGGCGACATCGGCAGCATCCCGACCGAAGAGCGCCGGCGCCCCGGGGAGGCCGACCCGCCCCAGTTCGATACCACCGACTTCTACTATTTCACCCACCGCGATGCCCAGGGGGAAGAATGTCTCCTGCCATGGGTGGCCGGCGGCCGCATTCCGGCCCAGACCGAGA
>JASFTA010000386.1:0-3481 GCA_050114115.1 Desulfobacterales bacterium
GCCGTCAATGCCCTCTATATCGGTGACTATTCGGTGCACCTGCGGTTTGAGACACCGCTCAAGTCCAATCCCGACAGCTAAACCTGTCACCTTACAGAGGTCCGACACCCCACAGACCATCCCTCCCCATCAGACCCCTGCCATACACCACATGAACACTCCCTGTTCATCAAATGCCAAACGGCAACACCAATAGTTTTTATCCAGCACCAACAATTCGCTAAATTATATTTAATTTCAGATAGATATACCATAAAAACCTACTGGCACTCCTCTTGCTTAACCTTTTGACTTGTTTCGCGGTGCGCTCGACGCATTCACCTGCTCTGGTGTGCACCCTAAGACCGATATGATTTAGCCGCCCAATTGCGCAGGTTGAGCCGCGCGAAGGGCTTCCGGTCCCAAAGGCCGGATCGTTATCAGCAACCCCCAATCTGGAGTAACCCTAATGTTGACCAGACTTGTCAGTTCCCGACTGCCCGTGTTGGCGTATCACCCCACCAAAATATGCGATGCCGCCTATATGCAGGCCCTCCATCGCGCCGGTGCCCTGCCGATCATGGATACCGAATTTCTGACCAATACCGAAATCATCCAGACCCTGGACCGCCTGTCTGACAGCGACCTGCTGTTCGGTTTGCGTCTGGCGGTCAGCAATCGGGCCCTCGTGGATTATCTGCAGCGCAACCCGATCGCCAACCTGGACCTGGTCATTTTTTCCTACCGCACGACCGAGGAGCTGCAGGCCTTTGATTTCAACCATCGCGATTGCAAATTCGTTCTGGAAATCGTCGATATCAAGCTGGATAAAGAGATCGACCGCATCGCCCCGCACGGTCTGATCGTCAAGGGCATGGAGGCACCGGGCAAGGTTTCGCGCAACTCGGCCTTAATCCTCCTGCAGTGGTATCTCGAAAACGTCGACCTGCCCGTTTTCGTGCACGGCGGCGTCGGCCGGCATACGGCCGCCGGTCTTTTCGCCATGGGCGCCCACGGCATCGTCCTCGACAACCAGCTCTACCTGGCCCAGGAGGCGCCCCTGTCAACCAGCTACAAGGAGCTGCTCCAAAATCTGGAAGAAAAGGATTCCACCATCATCGGGCATTCCCTGAACGCCGGCTACCGTTTTTTCGCCAAGCTCGGAACCCGCATCGTCAAAACGCTGCGAGACCAGGAAATCCAGCTGGCCGACGAGAGCGACGCCGATGAAATGCTCTACCGCGAAATCGAAAAAAATTATGCCCGCCTGGAGGAAGACTGCGAAACCCCGATCCAGAGCCTTTTCTATCTCGGGCAGGATGCGGTCTTCGCACGCCATTTTACCGCCATGGGGGACAATGTGGCGGCCATGATCCGCGAGCTATTCCTACACGTGGGCGAGCAGCTCGGTGCCGTGGACGAGCACGACCCGCTCAGGGCCGATGCGCCCCTGGCCCGGGAGCACGGCACACGCTACCCCATCATGCAGGGCCCCATGGCCAATGTAAGCGACAATGCCGATTTTGCGGCGGCGGTGTTTGCAAACGGCGGTCTGCCCTTTATGGCCCTGGGCAACCTGCCGGCCGATCTGGCCGACACCATTCTCAAAAACGGCAAGGAAAAAGTGGCCCGCTTCGGGGCCGGCATGATCGGCATCGAAGCTTTCAACCAGTCCATCACCCATCACCTGGACTCCGTCAAGAAATACGAAGTGCCCTTTGCCCTGTTTGCCGGCGGCATTCCCTCCCAGGTCAAGGAACTGGAGGCCAGCGGTACCCGGGCCTACCTGCATACCCCCAGCCTGAGCATGCTCGACAATGCGATCAATAAAGGCTGCCAGCGTTTCATCTTCGAGGGCTCCGAAGCCGGCGGCCATGTGGGCGAGTTGAGCAGCCTGGTGCTCTGGGAGCAGGCCATGGAAACAGTGGAACGCCTCCCGGAAGACGTGCGCCAGGGTAAAACCCTGATTTTCGCCGGCGGGATCGGCACCCGCCGGGCCTCCCAGTTTATCAGCGGCATGACCGCCCGGCTGGCCGCGCGCGGGGTTATGATCGGCATCCAGGTGGGCACCTCCTATCTCTTCTCCCGGGAGATCGTGGAGACCGGGGCCATCAAAAAACTATACCAGGACGTGGTCTGCGAGCGCGATGAAACCATTCTCATGGGGCACACGGTGGGGCTGGCCTCGCGCACGGTGGCCACGCCCTTCTCCGAGCGCATGATCGAAAACGAGCACCAGCGTCTCAGGGAGGGCCTGCCCCTGCACGATCGCAAAAAGGCCTTCGAGAAGGACAACATCGGCTCCCTGCTGATCGGCGCCAAGGCCTTCTGCCCGGACTTCGACAGCGCCTCCGGCGAAGTCTGCCTGATCAACTACGAGGAAGAGGATCAATACGAATGCGGCAATTTCATGGTGGGCGACTGCTTGACCTTCAACCCCTGCACCACCACGATCGACGATATTCATAACGCCTTTTTCGGCGGCAAGGAAGAGCTGGCCGCCCGGCTGAACGCCCTGGAAATCTTCTCCAGCCCGGTCAGGGAAATCGAGGATGAAATCGCCGTGATCGGCATGGGCTGCATCTATCCGGGGGCCGACAGTCCCGATACGCTGTGGCAGAACATCATCGACAAGCATTATGCCATCGAAGAAATGCCGGCCGAACGCCTGGATCCGGCGTTGTACTACGACGAAGACCGCAAGGCCGAGGACAAAAGCTACACCAAGATCGCCGGGATCGTGAAAGATTTCGTCTTCGACCATGAACGCTACGGCTACACCCCGGAAAAAGCCACACGGCTTTCGCGCAGCCAGCAGCTGATCCTGGAATGCGCCTACCGGGCCGTGGCCGATGCCGGCTATCTGCGCGACGATCTGAAGCTGCCCGCCAAGCTGCGCGCCTCCACGGCCGTCATCGTGGCCACCTGTCTGGGCAACGAGTTGGGCAACAATCTGCATCTCAAGTACCTGTACCCGGAGCTCAAGCACTATCTCAACCAGATCGAGGCCTTCAACACCCTGGACGACGCGTCCCGCGCCACGCTTCTGGACGGCCTGCGCGAGGGGATGGCCAACGGGATGGACTACGAACCGGTCCACGGGCAACTGCTCAATATCGAAGCCTCCCGCATCGCCCACCACATGGGCATCGAAGGCATCAACTACGTCGTGGATGCGGCCTGCGCCACCTCGTTTGCGGCCCTGGACTGCAGTATCAAGGAACTGCTCAGCGGGGAGTACGACCTGGTGATCACCGGCGGGGTCAACACCAACCTGGCGCCGGAATCCTTCGTGGGCTTCTCCAAGATGGGGGCGCTTTCCGCCCGGGGCTCCTACCCCTTTGACGAGCGCGCCGACGGGTTTGTGCTCGGTGAGGGCGCCGGCGTGCTGGTGCTCAAACGCATGAAGGACGCCCTGCGCGACGGTGACCGGATTCATGCCGTGATCAAGGGCGTGGGCGCCAGTTCGGACGGCAAGGGCAAGGCCATCGCCGCCCCCAAT
>JASFTA010000387.1:0-3468 GCA_050114115.1 Desulfobacterales bacterium
CGCGGTCAATCGGCCTCGCTGGACTATCTGCGTCAGACCACCGCCAGCGTCGGCCTGCAAGTGCACCCCCGGCCCGACCGGGTGTTGATCGCTGGTGCCGGCGGCGGCCAGGAGATTCTGCGGGCCATCGCCTACCAGGCGCAATTTATCGATGCCGTGGATCCGCATCCGCTCTTTCCTCGTCTCATGCGGGGGCAGCTGAAAGAATTCAGCGGCGGGGACTTCCTCGAGGGGCGGGTTCGCTACCATACGACCACGGTGCGCGGTTTTCTGTCGTCCACTTCGAAGTCCTATGATCTGATCCAGCTTCCCATCCAGGGCGACAGCGGTGGCGCGGCCTCGGCCTTTGGTCAGAACATGCTTCTGACACAAGAGGGTTTGGGTCAGTTGTGGCAGCATCTGAACAGCGATGGCCTCTTGGTGATGCCCATGTGGCTGCGCCTGCCGCCCCGCAGCAGTCTCAAGGCTTTTCTAACGGCATTGGTCATGCTCGAGGCCCAGGGCGTCCCCCGACCGGTCGATCACCTGGCCATGATCCGGGACTGGCGCACGACCGTCTTGGTGGTGGGACGTTCAGCGCTTTCCGACGTCAAACAGGCCGGCATTCGCCAGTTCAGCCGCCGCTGGGGTTTTGATCTGGTTTACCTGCCTCGTATCCGCAGGGCTGAACTCAACCGTCACAACGTCCTGGCCGAACCGTTTTTTGCCGATGGGGCCATGGCCCTGGCTGGGCCGGGGCGAGACCATTTCCGTCGGCAGTACAAGTTTGATTTGCGCCCGGCCGCAGACGACCGTCCTTTTTTCGGACATTTCTTCAAATGGCGAACCCTGCCCGAAATCGCCGCCCTGCGAAGCGCCGGTGGTGTGACCCTTCTGGATTGGGGCTATCCGGTCCTCGTGGCGACCCTGATCCAGGCGGCGCTGTTCAGCCTGGTGCTCGTCGGGCTCCCGGTGCGACGCCTCTCGACCATCGCCGTCGGCAGAACGGGGGCGCGTCAACGCAACCTGTCCACGCTGTTATATTTCGGTTGTATCGGCGGCGGCTTCTTGTTCCTGGAGATGGCCTATATGCAGCGACTGACCCTGGCCCTGCATCACCCCCTGATAGCGGCGACCCTGACCCTGGGTGGATTTTTGCTCGGTGCCGGGGGCGGCAGTGCCGCAGCCCATCTGGCGTTGCGCAAAGGCTTGCGGGCGAAGCGTCTGCTGGGCGCGAGCCTGGCGCTGGTTTGCACGATGGGGTTGCTGCAGATTGCCGCCATGCCCGGGTTGCTCCAGCAAGTGGGCGGGAAGGGGATTGGCATCAACGCCGCAGCGGCCATGGGCCTGATCCTGCCCCTGGCGATCGCGATGGGCCTGCCCTTTCCGCTGGGGATTGCCGTTATGACCCGCAACCGACCGGCCCTGATCCCCTGGGCCTGGGGTATCAATGGCTGCGCCACCGTGATCAGTGCCGTGGCCGCCCCGCTGCTGGCGATCGCCATCGGTTTCCGTGGGGTCATGGGCGTTGCCCTTTGCCTGTACGCGGCTGGTTTGGTGCTGTCGATGTCGATCGGCGATCCAGGGCACAAACCTGCCCGACGATAACGCCGCGATAATTCGTGGGTGTTCGGACCATTCGTCAGAGGTGGATATTCCGTCGGGAAAATAAGGGCGGAATGCCTGCAATCACGGCCCATCTTACCGACCTGATGGCCCCGCGACAACTTGATGGCATGTATATAAATATATCATATAAACCAATTGGTTATGAATAATTAATTCATTTTTTACTTTAGTTATCGTGATGCCAGGACGGTGCCGACCAAACGGCCGTCCATATCGATCGAACGGTTCTCCACGGCCACGATCCGATTCATGAGCTTTTCGTCGCCCTCGAACAGGATTGTCAGGTAATTGGCGCTGATACCTTTGAGAAGGCCGGTGCGGCGATCCCGTCGATGTTCGACCAGGACGTCGTGGATTTTTCCCAGATTGGCCTGCAGGAAGGCCTGATGCTTCTGCTGCCCCAACTGCCTGAGTTCATGGGTGCGTGCTTTGACGGTTTTTTCGGAAACCCGGTCGCTGAAATGGAAGGCGGGCGTGCCCGGTCGGGGGGAAAAGGGAAAAACATGCAGATAGGTCAGGGGAAGATCGGCGATTAGGTCAAAGGTGCGCGTGAACGCCGCCTGGCTTTCGCCGGGAAATCCGACCAGCACATCGGCGCCGATGGCGGCCTGCGGCAACGCGGCGCGAATGGTGCGGACCGTGCGGGCAAAATAGCGGGAATCGTAAGGACGGCGCATGCGCTGGAGAACCTGGTCGTCACCGCTTTGCAGGGGCAGGTGCAGATGCGGACAACAGACCTGCGAAGCAGACAAGAAGGCCACCATTTCGTCCGTGATTTCATCCGGCTCGATCGAACTCAGACGAAGACGGTCGACCGCAGGCCGCGCTTCGATCCGTTTGAGCAGATCGAGCAGGCGGACCGGCGGATCGAGATCCGTGCCGTAGGCGCCGAGGTGGATCCCGGTGAGCACCACTTCACGGAAACCGCTGCGGCCCAGATCATCGAGCCGTTCCATCACGGCTGCCAGGGGCATGCTGCGGCTGGGACCGCGGGCGTGAGGAACGATGCAATAGGTGCAGAAGCGGTTGCATCCGTCCTGGATTTTCAGGAAAGGTCTGGTGCGGCGCCCATAGGCCGGTGCCGGCGGCATGGAGAATGAAACGTCGGGCCGAATGGTCTTCACCCGGCGGACAACCTTGGCCCGGGTTTCGCCGATCGATGCGACGATCATACGGGGAATGTCGGATTTGTCGAAATGGCCGATGATATAGTGTACGCCACCGATTTTTTCGATGTCCTCGGGAGCGGTCTGGGCATAGCATCCG
Source organism: Desulfobacterales bacterium (assembly GCA_050114115.1). Classification (GTDB taxonomy): domain Bacteria; phylum Desulfobacterota; class Desulfobacteria; order Desulfobacterales; family UBA5852; genus JABZFP01. The sequence continues at coordinate 2,875 of JASFTA010000387.1, forward strand.
GTAACGACAATGCGTGCCCCGGGATGCCGTCGCATCAATTGGCGAACAGCCTGACGTGACTGCATGGAGGCCTTGCCCGTCACGGTGCAGGTGTTGACGATGCCGACATCGGCACGTTGCCCCTGGCGCACCCTTTGCCAGCCATAGGCATTGAGGGCCTGGGCAATGGCATCCGACTCGAACTGATTGACCTTGCAGCCCAGTGTGGTGATATCGAATTTCATGATTTAGACGATCCAGCCGCCGCCCAGGACCTCGTCGCCGTCGTAGAAAACCGCGCCCTGGCCTGGCGTGATCGCCTTTTGCGGCGCGTGAAAACGGATGCGGATGAGTGCTTCGTCGTCCCAAGGCGTCAGGCTTGCGGCCGCCGCCTGATGACGATAACGGATTTTGACTTGGACGTCCGCCGGAAAATCCACCGGGCGGTTGATCCAGTTGATGTCCGCCACCCGGCATTCACTGCTTTCAAGATCCCTGGACGATCCCACCACCAAGCGGTTGTCTTCCGGTTCGATACGCACGACATAGTAGGGTTCGGCGGCCGGGCAGTCGATGCCCCGGCGTTGACCGATCGTGAAAAGATGGAGGCCCCGG
>JASFTA010000388.1:0-3466 GCA_050114115.1 Desulfobacterales bacterium
TTTTTCGGGCAACACCGTCCGCGCCGCTGGCGGGGAAAGGGCGCCCCATCCCAGCCGCTATCTGCAACTGGCCGCGAAGAGCGTCTTCAACGAGGAGCGTTCCATTGGAAGTTTTGAAGACAATTTGATTCGTGACCAGCCCTATCCGTATCAAAACACCTTTTATATTGCGGCCTCGTCGGAAAATGAAATCGCCAAAGACATCCAGGCCGACTTGCTCTATCTCTACCCGACCATCGATGGAAAACCTCACGGGGCCCTGACCGACGCGCTGTTGCGTGTTCTTTCCGGCCAGGTGCCAGTAGACGCCAACAACGACGGCCAATGGGGCCAGATGGAGATGTTTACCGCCATCCGCGCCCTGGTTCAAAAACGGTTCCAACAAACGCCGCAGGCGCTGCCGGAGCATGGCGGCAACGCCGCCAATCTGCACGAGAGAGCCTTTTTCGTACGCACGGGCGGCCGCCTGGCGCAAGATGCCGGTTCACCAGCGGCCGCCCAACCCGCGCTAAGGGTTCGAATCGCCGACGCGTTGCCCCTCCTCAAGACCCATGTATCCAGGATCGCCGGGGTGCAAGTCGTCAGCGACGAACCGGACCTCACCATCACCCAGGAGGGCGACGCGGTGGTTCTGGCACGGCCCGACGGGCAGCCGCTTTGCCGGTTTACATCCTTCGATGTTCACCAGGTGCTGGATCGCATCCGACGACATCTGCGGATTCAACCCTTGGTCAACCTCGTCTATCCGCACCAGCCGTTTTCAATCGAACTCGAACTCAGCGGATCATACCGCCCAAGGATTATTCGTGAAGATGAAACCTTTGGTTTTGAATTCAGCACCGCCAAGCCGGCCTATCTGCTGCTCATCGATGTTGATCCGGCCGGTGCCGTGCATGTCTTATATCCATCCGATCTTTCCGAATTGAAGCGCGTGGCGCCGGGAGAAAAACGCCTTCTGGTCGAACGATTCCGCGTCCAGGCGCCTTTTGGGACGGAGACCCTTAAATTATTCGCCTTTGCCGATCGGCCCCCGAATATGGAGCCGTTGGTCGGTAGAGAAGATATTCATCCTGAATCGGCCCTATTCAATGATCTGGAAAAGCTGGTGGGAATTGGGGGAACCGGCGCGATGCAGGCCGCGGTACGCCAGGATGCCGCGCAAGCCTCGCTCCAACTCACCAGCTATCCGCAAACCCCTATTAAAAATTGAGCGCTCACCGGGATGCGCTGCAAAGGGAATATGGCATGATACGGCTGCTGACAAGTATCATTATCATCGGGATGATCGGGGGGATGATCGGGGGGATGATCGGGCCGACCCTATTGCCGGCTGCTGTTTTGCAAACCGGCTATTCATCGTCCCATGCCCTGGTGGTCGGCATCGATCGCTATGACCACTGGCCGAACCTTGAATATGCCACCCGGGATGCGGCCGAGATGGCCGCCTTTCTGCGGCGCAAGGACTTTCAGGTGATCGTCCTTACCAATCAAAACGCCACGCGCCAAAACATTTGGCGCCACCTGGAGACCCTTCGCCAATCGGTTGATGCCAACGCCCGGTTCGTATTCTATTTCGCCGGACATGGACAAACCGAGGATCGGCCGGGCGGAAGGGAGCGGGGCTATATCCTGCCGTCCGATGCCGATACCTATGACTGGGAGGGCACCATGCTGTCCATGGACCGCTTGAATCGCAAGATTAAGAGCTTCCCGGCCAAGCACATTCTGCTGGCTTTTGACTCATGCTACTCGGGGCTGGGTTTGACCCGCGCGATTAAAAGGCTTCCGCGACATGATGCCGCCTATATCCATAAAATGATGCAAAGCCGCAGTATTCAAATTTTGACCGCCGGCAGCCGATCGGAGCAGGCCATGGAATCCGACGGCCACGGCTTGTTTACCGATCATCTGCTGGCGGCCCTGAACGGCGCCGCGGATATCAACGCCGATGGGCACATCACCGCGACGGAGATTTACGCCACCGTGCGACCCAGCATCACGCAGCAGTCCCTTAGTCGGCAGACACCGCAGTTCGGCTACATCGAAGGCAACGGGGATATGATTTTCGATCATCGGCCTGCTAAAAAGCAGCGCGCCACCATTTTAATCGACACCGCCATCGACGGCATTGACGTGTGGGCCGGAAACCAGGAGATCGGGCATCGATTGAAGACCGGCCGGCACCGGTTGACGGCCTGGGCCGGCCCCACCGCCATCATGGTCAAAAAAGGCGGACAAACGCTGTATTTGGAAAAGCTCAACCTGCAGGCCGGCCGCAGCTTTCCGGTCCGCATCGGGCGCCCCCCACCGGATTCGGCCCCGCGCGAACCCTTTGCGCGGTTAACCATCACCCATCGGCATCTTGACGACTATTCCAATTCCAAGGCGTATGACCTGGATGCCGACGGCCGGGAAGAATTCATTGTCGCATCCGGCCGCGGTCTTTATGCGCTCAAAGCCGACGGATCGACCTTGTGGCAGCGACGCTTCGCTTATCCGATCACGATCGATCTGGTGGACCGCTGGAATTCAGGTCCGGCGATCGCGGTTTCAGGGATAAAAGGTCAAAGCATTCATCTCATGCTTTTAAACCGCAACGGCGATCAAGTCTGGCATCATGCCCGCCAAATCGAGCATTTTCATCAGGGCCGACCCGATGGCGGTGGGAGCATCGCCGCCCTGGCCGATATCGACCTGGACGGACGCAAGGAGATCATCGCCATCACGACGGCCGACCACGCCCTGAAACCTCGCGGGATTATCGTCTATGATCACCGCAACCGTGAACGATGGCGTTATCTTATGGGGCCCCAACCCCTGAACCTCGTCATCTGGCCCGACCCGGCCGGCCCTCCCGACATCATTATCGGCACCTACGGCTCCGCCGACGGCAACCAGGAGATCCACAGCGGGACCCACGACCGGCAGGCCGCTCTTATCAGTGTCGACAGTCAGGGGAATACGAACTGGGTCAAACCGATGGGCGCATACTACACGGGCGTTCGTGTGGTCCCGGATAGTTACAACCACGGTGATCAACCGTATTTATATGCGTATAAATTCTCGTCCGCCAAGCTGCGCGAAGATGAAGGCGGGATCTACAAATTTGCCCGATCGGGAAGCATTCTCCGGCGTTTTGAAACCGCAAACGCCATTCTGAGCGTTGTCGCATCGCCCTCCCGCTCCCGCCGCCCACGGTATTTGTTTGCCACCGATAATCAGATGCACCTGTACCAATTGGATGAAAACTTGAATTTGCTGCAAAAAACGCAACAAGACACCCCATCGCCTCACCGGGCGTCACGGGTCGTGGGGGTCCACGACTATGACGGTGATGGCTGGAATGACGTTTTGGTGTATGCCTATGAGAGCCTTTTCGACGGCCTGAGCCCCATGGCCGCGAAGGGTGCCGAAGCAAGCCTGTTCCAGTCCAATTTGAACTTCAAGATATATTCGCAGGATTTAT
>JASFTA010000389.1:0-3464 GCA_050114115.1 Desulfobacterales bacterium
GCGCACCAGATCCTCGACATCGCCGCCCACATAACCGGTTTCACTGAACTTGGTGGCGTCTCCCTTGACGAACGGCACGCCGATATGCTGGGCAATCAACTTGACGATATAGGTCTTGCCGACCCCTGTGGGGCCTACCAGCAGCACGTTGTTCTTGATGCGGCCCACCATGCCGCGTGCGGCGTCGCCCTCCATCTGGGCCCGTGTGATGCGGTTGAAGTGGGTGCAGATCTTGGTGGCCAGGACCGCCTTGGCTTCGTCCTGCCGGACGATGTAGCGGTCCAGGTAGGCGATCAGCTCTTCGGGCTTGAGGTCGAACTGAATTTTGGCCTCGCTCCGGGGGGGCTTGTCGGCCTGGCCCAGATCGTCCGGATCGGTCACCATCAGGGGCGAGACGACTTTCACGTTCTCGCCGAATTTTTTGGTCAGGAAGTCACTGATTTCTTTCTCGAGTTCCGCCGGGTTCGGTATTTTTTCATTGTGTGTCTTCATGGTGTCGCAATATTAAGCACCAGGGCTGACAGATGCAAGGGAATCCGGTCATGGACGACCCCCAGTTTCACAGGCTGCTGCAGTATTTCGGCTATTCCCCGGAAGGCTATCGACGGGTGCGCAAAGGCGTCAAGAAACGGCTGCGCCGGCATATGCAGGCGCTGGGTTGTCAGTGCCTGGAGAGCTATCTGGATGCGATCGCGGCCTCACCGCGTGCGCGCCGCGCTTGTCTGCGGCGTCTGAGTGTGCCCATTAGCCGGTTCATGCGCGATGCGGCCTTCTGGGAAACCCTGGCGCACCAGATCCTGCCCGATTTGGTGCATCGCTTCGGGGCCCCTCTGGCAGTATGGTCGGCCGGGTGCGCCTGCGGTGAGGAAGCTTACAGCCTGGCCATCACCGCCCGAACGGCCCGCGCTCACATGCCCCTGAACCGGACCTTGTTGACCATCCTGGCCTCGGACCGCAATCCTGCCTTTTTGAACCGGGCCCGGGAAGGCGTCTACCCCCGCAGCAGTTTTCGCGAGCTGTCGGCGGAACAACTGACGCGCCATTTCACTGCGCTGAAGGGCCGGCGCCGGTTTCGTATCCGGGCGGAGCATAAGGCGGGTATCGATTGGTTGTGCTGCGATATCGAGAGCTTGCCATCGACGACCTGCTTTAACCTGATTCTGTTGCGCAACAACATCCTGACCTATTGCGACCCTGCCGGACGGGAAAGGGGGCTGCGGCGGGTTCTTGCCCACCTGCACCCGGGCGGCGTTCTGGTGATCGGGGAGCGGGAGCGTCTGCCCGCCGCTGCCAAGGGCCTAAACGCCGCTTTCGGACTACCCTACGTTTTCAAGCAGCATGGGGGGCACCCTTCCGTCTGTGAGGGCGCGCTCCAGTCTGACACCGAATAGGTAACAATTCGGTCAATCCTCTTCCATTTTTCCGCGCTTACCGGAACTGCGCAATGTGCGCAACGCGAAGGGGGCAACTAACCCCTGGTGTTGCAGGGCCACCGTTCGGCATTACGTTAGTTCTTCTTGCAGGTGGGACTCAAAAGAAATTGAGTGCCCGCCGGCTGGAATATTACCCAATTCCCATGCGTTCGTGCGCATGTCTCTATACGAAAGGAAGCACCATGACACACACACTGCCCGCAATGGGTTATTCATACGATGCCCTGGAACCCTATATCGATGCCCGCACCATGGAAATCCACCATACCAAGCACCACCAGACCTATATCGACAAACTCAATGCGGCCCTGGAGAAACATCCGGCGCTGCAGGAAGCCACGGTGGAGGATCTGGTGGCGGCCCTGGATACCGTTCCCGAGGCCATTCGCACGGCCGTTCGCAATCACGGGGGCGGGCATGCCAACCATTCCTTTTTCTGGCCGCTTTTGAAAAAGGACGTCGCCCCGGAAGGGGAGGTGGTGGAGGCCATCAATCGCCAATGGGGCGGGTTGGATCAGTTCCGTACGGACTTCTCAACGGCGGCAACCCTGCTGTTCGGAAGCGGATGGACCTGGCTGGTCTGGAACGGCCGCAACCTGGAAATCACGACAACGCCCAACCAGGACAGTCCGCTGAGTCGCGGACAGCATCCCGTTCTGGGACTGGACGTCTGGGAGCATGCCTACTATCTGAAGTACCAGAACCGTCGTCCCGCCTACATCGAGGCTTTCTTCAACGTGATCAACTGGCAACAGGCCGAGGCCAATTTTAAAGCGGCGCGTTGAGGCCGTCCGATCTGCGGAGAGAATCGCACCCTTTGGGCCGTATTGCCTGCCTATGCGGCAGTGTGATCAGCGGCGGTCGAGTTCGCCGCGCACCGTCATGCCGATTTCCTCCAGCGTGTAGGGTTTGGGGATATCGGCTCCGGCCCCCATTTCCAGCAGTGTCCTCACGCGATCGGTTTCGGAATAGCCGCCGTGGATCATTACGTCTCCCGTTTTGTTTCAACAGCTTGTTGTAGCGCGGGACGTGGCGAAAGATGAGTTCGGGGCTGCCCACCAGGCGGACGATCCGGTCCAGAAGGCCGAGCGATCTAAGGCGTTCGGAGGCCAGGGCCATCTTGTAGACGCCATTGGGGTCGTTCAGGAGGGTAATCATGAGCGTATAGAGAACCTGCAGAAAGCCGTGGGATACTCAGTTTTGGTATCGGCAAGATAGGCTTCATCCAGTTCCAGACCGTCCAACAGGGCGCCGAGGGATCCACTGTTGTTTTCCCACACGTACATCAGGAGGGTGCGGGTAATGCGGCAGCTGATTTCGCGTTTGATCGCCTATTTCATCGCATGCCTGCCAGGGGGGGCCGGCTCGTATGCCACCGCGGGCACAGGTATTCCCCGTTGAACAAAGGTGCTTTGGGCGGTGATACCGTGGTCGCGGATGATGGCTAAAAATATTTTATTAGAGGTGGCTTGAGGGAGCAAGAATTGTTTAAGGTCTGCTGTGCGTTACTGTCTTGAACGTGCCGGGCTGGTCGTTTTCAATCCATCGTCGCCTCCCGCGTTTATTCAAGCCTTAGGGTGAATTTCCTTCCGAACACTAAAAGCAACGATTGCGGGGCGTAAAAGCGCATGAACACGCGCATACGGGCGATGGGATTGCTATGCTTGACAAATGGCCATTACGGGAATCGCCCACGCCGAAGAGGGCGATGATTCATCGGCTAGCGGGGAGGCCTATCGGACAGAGCAATTGCGCCGGCGGAACCTGACGCTGGAAGAGCGGGCCGAACGGCGGGAGCAACTTAGAAGAATGACCCCCGAAGAACGCCGGGCGCACAGATCGCGCTTCGTCCGTGACAACAGCCCGCCGGGGCGCCCTGAAACCATGCCTTCGGCCGTCAGCCCTGCGGTTTGCAAAAGGTTTCGCGCGTGAAAACCAGGAGGACGACGGAAAGGGCGGCCCAGGCGATCATCAGGCCGAAGCCAGCCTGGTAGGCTTCCAGGCCGTAGACCCGAATGCCGTCTGCCAGGG
>JASFTA010000390.1:0-3454 GCA_050114115.1 Desulfobacterales bacterium
CTTTTTTCTTTTCCATGTCGGCTCCTTTCGTAACCAAACGGTTTTTTTAATAGATATTGATGGTCAAAATCGATTTTGGGTTTGCTGCCAGCCAAAGGTGACGCCGTCGGGGAAGTGGCGGATAGAGCTGCTTACCGAAATTAAGTTGGGCGTTTCCTCTTACGGCCATGATAAACAAGCAAAAAACAGACCATTGAAACGGATCGATCGCAGCGGGCGCCCAATTCTTCTTGCCTGCAGCTCCCCCTCAAGCATCTATAACTGTAACCACCTGTAATGAATAAAAAATTATTAAATCCGCCCTGATTCGCCTTCAGACATATAGCACAGCCTGAGGGTTCGAAACAAGTTTACAAGTGGATTATCCTTACGATTCTAAGCGCCCGGCATGTTCTGCATCGCGTTATTGAGACAGGAAAATGATACAGCTGTCGGTCGGCCATGCTTTTCTCGGTGCCCGCACCGGCAATGAGGTCACGCCGAAAAATCAAATCGGAACCGGGGTAGCGACGTGACCAGCCCAAGGAAGGGCCCGGACTTCTTAAAGTTCTCTGGTTGCCGCCTCTAAACCGGAAGCTATTCGGACCGCGTCAGGCACGGCGCTTGCTCCGAAGGATTTAATGATAATGATTCTTGATACCCTAACGGAATCGGGGGGAGATTGTCAACAAGGAGTTTGGAGACACGGGCCCATCAAGAATGGCCCCAGGATGTCTCTATTAAAAGTTGATACATTAATGTTTCAATTTGAAACCTTTTCCGGGAAAGTATGGCCCCATGAACGGCAAAAACCCCAACAACCTCATTCATTGCCAAAGTCCTTATCTGCTCCAGCATGCCTACAATCCGGTCGACTGGTATCCGTGGAAAGACGAAGTCTTGTCGCGGGCCGAGAAGGAAAACAAACCCATTCTGCTGTCCATCGGCTATTCCACCTGCCACTGGTGCCATGTGATGGAACACGAATCATTTGCGGATGAATCCGTGGCACGCCTCATGAACCGGCACTTCGTCTGCATCAAGGTCGACCGTGAGGAACGCCCCGATCTGGATAAAATCTACATCACGGCCGTATCGGCCATGGCCGGCTCCGCCGGTTGGCCGCTCAACGTCTTTTTGACACCGGAACGCCTGCCATTTTTCGGCGGCACCTATTTCCCCCCGGAGGCCCGACCGGGCATCCCTTCCTGGACGGAGGTTCTGAAAACCATTGCGGAGCACTGGGCCGACCCCGGCCGGCAGGACAAACTCAAGGCCTCGGGCCGGCACGTTCAAAGGACGCTGGAACGCCACCTGGCCTGGGTCCCGGATCAGACCCGCGAAACCGGGCTCAGCAACACCGCGCTCGATCGGCTGGCCGCCGCTTATGATCCGCAGGCCGGTGGGTTCAGCCGAGCGCCCAAGTTCCCTTCTCCGGGTATTTTACAATTTTTGGCGGAAATGGCGCGCAAAACCATCAATGCCGCGCTTGCGCGCATGAAAGCCTCCCCGGAAGCCCTGCCGATGATGCTGATCGCCCGTCTCTATGCCGACACGCCCCTGGTCCAGGTCACCATCGCCGGAGCACCCGCAAATGCCGGCACGGCGGCCATGATATCCGCCGCCCGATCGCCCCGCTTTATGGGCCGGGCAATCGCGGTCGTTGACAGCGATGCCGCCCGTCAGCATCTGGCCACCCAAATTCCCTTCGTGGAACAGGCGGCCGCCCCGGGGGACACCCCCCGTGCCTGGGTTTGCATCAACCGCAGCTGTCGCGATCCGGTGGACTCCCCGGAAGCACTGCAGGCGACCCTGGAAACCGCCCTGGCCGGCTGAACCCCATTGTTGCATAAAAAAGATGGTCCAAGGTTAGGAATACCGCTTAGGTTATGGACAAGCAGCCGATTGAAGCATCGTCGTGGGCATAATCCATTTTTGGCGCAGGGGATTGCAAGCGCGCGGTAATTGTAATATGCACTGGCTATCACTCTCAGCACGCTTCGATCGAAAGGCCCGCCCAAAATCCGGCGGGTCCCACGGGATGTCCGATTGATCACCGAAAGGATAGCACCATGACGGAGAAGAACACGGATGATAAAGACATCAAGGTTTTTTCCCTGAGTACCTGCAGCCACTGCAAGGCCACCAAAAAACTCCTGGACGAATGCACGATCAAGTTTGAATTCGTGGATGTCGACCTGCTTGAAGGCGAGGAGCGCAAGGCCATGGTCGAAGAAGTCAAGAAGGTCAACGAACGCTGTTCGTTTCCGACCATCATCATCGGTGACAAAGTGATCGTGGGTTACAAGGAAAAGGATATCAAGGAGGCGCTGGGACTGTAATGGATGCCGCCCAACTTTACGACATGCTTCGCAAGGTCCAGGAACCCCAAGGCTACCACTTCAACACCGATCGCGAACGCACTCTCGAGTTGCTGGAAGCCCTGATCCAGAACAAGGAACGTTACGGCTACATGGCCTGCCCCTGCCGCCTGGCATCGGGCGACCGCGATAATGACAAAGACATCATCTGCCCTTGCGTCTACCGCACCCCCGACGTGGAAGAATACGGCAGCTGCTACTGCAACCTCTACGTCTCCGAGGACTGGAACGCCGGCAAGATCCCCCACGAATTCGTCCCCGAGCGCCGCCCCCCGGAGAAGATCCTCTTCTAACCGAAGTCGTCGAAGGCAATCATCTCCCGCTCCACCCCCAAACTATCCAGCATATCCATCACCGCCTTGATCATCATCGGCGGACCACAGAGATAGTATTCAATTTCGGTGGGGTCCTCGTGATCCTTGAGGTAAAGATCGTGGGCCACCTGGTGGATGAAGCCGGTGGGACCGTCCCAGTTGTCTTCGGGCTGGGGGTCGGAAAGCGCCACGTGGTAGGAAAAATTGGGAAAGCGCGCCTCGAGGTCTTTGAACTCCTCGTCGTAGAACATCTCCTGGCGTGAGCGGGCCCCGTACCAGAAGGTTACCCGGCGGTCGGTATTCTGGTCCAGGAGCTGGTTGAAGATGTGGCTTCGCATGGGGGCCATACCGGCGCCGCCACCCAGGAAACACATCTCCCGCGGCGTCTCCTTGACGAAAAAATCGCCGTAGGGGCCGCTCAAACTGACCCGGTCGCCCGGTTTGAGGTTGAAAACAAACGAGGAGCCCACGCCCGGCGGCAGGTCCATCTGTCCGGGCGGCGGGGTGGCGATCCGGATCGTGAAACGCAAAAGGTCTTTTTCGGACGGCGCGCTGGCCAGTGAGTAGGCCCGGTTGACCGGTTTATCCGAGCCGGCCTCGAGCTTGAGCAGGTCGAATTTTTTCCAGGCCGAGCGATAAGTGTCGGCCACCTGGAAATCGTTGAAAGCCGCCTGGTACTCGGGGATATCGATCTGCATGTAGGCCCCGGCCGTGAAGTCCACGCTCTGGCCCTCGTCGAGCTTGAGCACCAGTTCTTTAATGAAGGTCGCCACATTGTCG
>JASFTA010000391.1:0-3452 GCA_050114115.1 Desulfobacterales bacterium
TGTGGGCGCCAATGTCGGCTTTCTGCTGCCCTACAGCCGCCTGCATGAAACCGAGGCCGACCGCATCGGCCTGGTGCTGATGGCCCGGGCCGGCTATGATCCCCGGGCCGCTATCCCGCTCTGGGAACAAATGAATGCCGAGGGCGGATCCCGGCCACCGGAGCTGCTTTCCACCCATCCGGCCCCCACCTCCCGCATCCAGTCCCTTCGCCGCGAAATGCCCAAAGCGCTAATGTACTATCGCCCATAGAAGCCGGAGCCTTCGAAGCAGCTTCAAAATCCATCCCCCCCTGGTGTGCCCGGCATCACAAAAAGTGCACAAACCCTTATCTTTTCGCGCAAATCCGGCCGCATCCTCTTTCAGCCCCTTTCCCCTTGAATGATTATGGCCTCAATTATGGCATGATATCCGATCGTTTAGATGGATTTCCCTTCAACAGGCAATTTGGGTGTCGGGTTGGCACATAAATTGGTTTATCGCTATTGGCCCTTGCCCGCCCTGAGGCTGGGAACGCCATTAACGTGCCACTAGCGATCTGAACATGAATATCGATCTGCCACTCTCTACCAGCCGGTTCGATGGAACCGGAGGAGGTTATTATGACACTCGTGGAACTGCTGAACATCTGGCCTGGCACACCCCTGCTATCCGCCTTTTTCTGGATCACGGTGAGCGTTTTTCTGCTGTATCTGGCCCGCACACCCGCCCACCGATCGATCCATTCCCTCAGCCGCGTCGTCCACAATGGCCTGCGGCTGCTTTCTCGGTCGACCTTGATGGCCGCCGAGCGCGTTCGCTCCCGCAATAAGGAGGTGCTCTTCAGCCTGGGACAGGAATCGACCGAGCACATCGTTGAGCGCGAATTCCAAAGGGTGGAAGACGTCATCAAACGCGACCTCAGCGGCTATCCCATGCTGCAACGATCGATGGGCGACCAGATCACCCGAATCGATGAAGATTACCAGAAAAGCGCCGAATTGCCGCCGCCGGTGCCGACCTGGGTGGATGCCATCACGGCCCTGGGAAAGATTTCCGCCAAAGACGCCTCGGTGGCGGCCGTCCTAGGGCAAATTCATAAAACCATCAACAGCCAGCATAAAGGCGTCATGGAGGAATATCGCCGGGTTTCCAGCGACCGGCATGCCATCCTCCATAAGATGATGCCCCTCTGGCGCAAACTGTCGGAAACCTTGGAGCAGGCCACCCAACGGTTTGCCGGCCTGAATGAACGCGCCCAGGTCATCGACAACCGGGTACAGGCCTATCAGGACATTCAAGCCCAGTCGGAAAGGGCCGAACGGATGCTGAGCTCCTCGGCCGCCACCCAGTTCTTCATTGCCGGATTCGTCCTCATGATCGCCACTGGCGGGGCCATCATCAATTTTAACCTGATCGCCCTGCCCATGTCGGAAATGGTCGGCGGCGGCAGCTACATCGGGGCTTTCAAGACGTCCGACGTGGCGGCCCTGGTGATCATTCTCGTGGAACTGGCCATGGGACTTTACCTGATGGAGTCGCTGCGGATCACCCGCCTGTTTCCCATTATCGGGCAGATGGACGACCGCACGCGGCGGCGCATGATCTGGATCACCTTCAGCATTCTTTTCATCATGGCCGGCGTGGAAGCTTCCCTGGCCTTCATGCGTGACCGCCTGGCGGCGGACATCCAGGCCCTGCGCCAATCACTGGCCGACGTCGAAATCGTGGCCGCGGCCAATAGCTGGATTCCCACCGTGGGACAGATGGTCATGGGCTTCATCCTGCCCTTTGCCCTGGCGTTCGTGGCCATTCCCCTGGAATCGTTCGTGCATGCCGCCCGGACGGTATTGGGAGCTGTGTTTGCATCGCTGCTCAATTCCCTGGCCTTTCTTTTCCGCCTGTTCGGCAACGTGGCCCGTTACGGCGGCGAGTTCTTCGTGAACCTCTACGACCTGGCCATTTTTCCTTCTTTGTGGATCGAACGACTGGTGGTGGAAAAACGCCGCCCGGACCTCGAAAACGAAGCAGCCGAAGGCGGCGCGATGGCGGAGGAAACCTCATGAAAAAATTCACGTTGATCTTCCTGGCCGGCATCCTTATCCTGGGCGGCGGCTGTGCCGACACCACCAGCCGGGCCCGCAGCGTTTTTCTGCTCCTGGATACCTCCGGGACCTACAAAGCCGAAATCGACAAGGCCCGGGCCATTATCAGTTATCTGCTGGGTACTTTCGAACCGGGCGATTCCCTGGCCGTGGCCCGGATCGACAGCGGCAGTTTCAGCGAAAAGGACATCGTCGCCAAGGTGACCTTTGATCGGCGGCCCTCGGTGGCCACCGAACAAAAGCGCCTCTTCAAAGACAAAATCGACCAATTTATTGCCCGGTCCAAGGGCAGCGCCCACACCGACATCACCGGAGGGGTGATCCAGGCCGTTCAATACCTGAACGAAACCGGGGCCGGGAAACGGTATATCCTGATATTCTCGGATCTGGAAGAAGACCTGGTCAAAGGCCATGTTCGCGATTTCCCCCTGGAAATGGAAGGCTGCCAGGCCATTGCCTTGAATGTCACCAAACTGCGCACGGACAACGTCGATCCGCGGCAGTATTTTCAGCGGGTGGAGGGCTGGAAAAAACGCGTCGAAGACGGCGGTGGCTCCTGGCGCCTGCTGAACGACCTTGAGCGGCTGGATCGCATCCTGGAGGGATGAATCCATCCAATGCTTTTATGGGGTGATCTTGCACTGTGCAGACGACCGCCGGCGGCCCGGTAGCAACCAACCGCCGGCCGTCGTCCGGCAGACCGCAAGACACCTTGTTAAAGGAGATGCAACACGATGCGCGCACTCATGATGGCGGGGCTTGTGGTGGTATTGCTCATTATCGGTATTCTAACGATGCGGAATATGGGCGTCCGCTCGGTCGACGGTGAGACGGAAACTCAGGCCCGTGACTATGTTGAACGCGCCGAAGACGTCAGCGATGCCGTGGAAGAAAAAATGCAGGCGCTTGAGGACCGTTTGAATCAGGCCAACTGACGGCGGCCTTAGCCGTCCAGATACTGCCAGACCGCCGCGAAATCCATCTCCCCCCGCCCATCCTTTTCCGCCAGGGCATAGACTTCCTTGACCACATTCAGGGCCGGCAGGGCGACGCCATGCTCGTAGGCACTTTGGGCCGCCAGCTGGAGGTCCTTGCGCATCCAGCGCAGCGGGAAATGGGCCTCGAAATCACCCGCTTCGATAACGGGCTGTTTGAGCTTTAAAAACGGAGCGCTGACCGGCGCCGCCAAGAGGACTTCCGCCGTTGTCTGCGGCGGCAGTCCCAGGGATTTGCCCAGCACCAGCGCTTCGCTGTAAGCGACCATGGCGCTGCCCAACATGAGGTTGAAGAGCATCTTCATGGCCGCCCCCTGCCCCGGTCCGCCCAGATGCAGCACCTTTTTCCCCATGCCGTCGAACAGCGGCCGGGCG